>NZ_DATAPY010000046.1:0-84004 GCF_036264965.1 Phenylobacterium sp. | reverse complement strand
GCATCGGCAGGTCCGCTAGTCGGCGACCAGGCCGTTCAGCAGGCCCTCGAGCGTGACGGCGACCAGCTCGTCGCGGTCGGCCCAGCCGAAGTTGGGGCGCGAGGCCATCAGGGCGACGACTCCGTGGCAGGACATCCAGAGCGCCTGGGCCGCCGAGTCGACGGTTCCGGCCCGCAGGCGACCGGCCGCGCCGATCTCGCGCACCACGCCGCAGAAGCTTTCGTAGCACTGGGTGGAGAGGTCGCGGGTGTCCTCGGGCCATGGGCCGGCGGGCGCCGGGCGGCCGGAATAGACCAGCTGATAGGCGTTCGGATGCTCCATGCCCCAGCGCATGTAGGCTTCCAGCATCATCTTCACGCGCACGACGGGATCGAGCGGCTTGGCGGCGATCTCGCTGTTGCGTTCGTAGAGCAGGCGCAGCGTCCGCTCGCAGATCTCGAGCAGGATGCAGCCCTTGTCCTGGAAATGCATGTAGAGGGCGGTGGAGGAGACCCCGACCTCGTCGGCGATCTTGCGGATCGTGGCGCCCTCGTAGCCCTCGGCGATGAAGATGCGTTCGGCGGCTTCGAGGATTTCGGCGCGGCGGAGGTGACCGTCGCCCTTGGCCTTGCGGGCGGAACGGCGCGGAGGTGTGGCGGCGACCGACAATGGCGTCTTTCTTGTTGTTTGCCTTCCGCTACGGGACCCCAATTCCGTCATTGTGACAAGTGCGGTTACGGTTCTGTCGCAGAGCGCCGGACGCGCATCTCGTCTGGACGAGGCGGCCTGCGACCGCGTAAGCGCGGACCATGAGCGGTGCAGATCCCCAGGTGGCCGACCTGCCCAGCGTGATGCGCACGCGGGGCTGGGCCGACTATGGGCTGATCGACAGCGGCCATGGCCGCAAGCTGGAGCGCTATGGCCGCGTCACGGTGGTGCGGCCCGAGCCGCAGTGTCTGTGGACGCCCGCCCTGCCCGCCTCGGCCTGGGACGCCGCCGACGCGATGTTCGACCCCACCGACGAGGAAGACGCCGGGCGCTGGAAGCTGAAGGGGCAGGCGGCCCCTCTTTCAAATGGGGAGACCTGGCCGCTGTCGTGGGGCGACGTGAAATTCAACGGCCGCTTCACCAGCTTCCGCCACCTCGCCTTCTTCCCCGAGCAGGCGGCGAACTGGGAGTGGCTGGAGGCGGCGGTGCGGGGAGCGGCGGCGCAGGGGCAACCACGGGTGCTGAACCTGTTCGGCTATACCGGCGTGGCCAGCCTGGCGATGGCGGCGGCCGGCGCGGCGGTGACCCATGTCGACGCCTCGAAGCGGGCGGTGGCCTGGGCGCGGGAGAACGCGGCGCTTTCGGGCCTCGCCGAGCGGCCGATCCGCTGGATCACCGAGGACGCGCGCAAATACGTGCAGCGCGAGGTGCGCCGCGGCTCGAAGTACGAGGGGATCATCCTCGACCCGCCGAAATACGGCCGCGGGCCGGACGGCGAAGTCTGGCGGCTGTTCGAGGATCTGCCTGAACTTGCCGGCCTATGCGCCGAACTTCTTTCGGAAAACGCCAGGTTCCTGGTGCTGAACGCCTATGCCGAGCGGATCAGTGGTGCGGCGCTGTCGGGCCTGCTCACCGACAAGCTGAAGGGCCGTGGCGGAAACATCGAGTGGGGCGAGCTGGCCCTGGTGCAGGAAGACGGCGCCCGCGAGATCGGCATGAGCTTCTTCGCCCGTTGGTCGGCAAATGGGGAGTCGGCATGACGAGCCGCGCCGTCACCTCGCTGACCAATCCGACGGTGAAGGCCGTGCGCGCCCTGCACCTGCGCAAGGAACGCGACGAGACCGGCCTGTTCGTCGCCGAGGGCCTTAAGGCGGTGATCGAGGGGGTCGAGACCGGCCACGCCCCGGCGATCTTGATGCACGGTCCCGACGCCAGCGCGCACCCACTGACCAAGACCGCGGTCGCCGCCACCCTGGCCGCCAACGGCGAAGTCATCGAGGTCACCCAGGACATCCTGGCCAAGGTCTCTCGGCGGGATAATCCGCAGGCGGTGGTGGGCGTGTTCCGCCAGGTGTTCGCCGACCTGGCGACCCTGGAACCGCAGGCGGCCCACTGCTGGGTGGCGCTGCATCGGGTGCGCGATCCGGGCAACCTCGGGACCATCATCCGCACCGCCGACGCCGCCGGCTGCGGCGGGGTGATCCTGGTGGGCGAATGCTGCGATCCCCATTCGGTGGAGGCGGTGCGCGCGACCATGGGCTCGATCTTCGCCGTCCCGCTGATCAAGGCCTCGGAGGCGGAGTTCGCCGCCTGGCGCAACGGCTGGCCGGGCTCGGTGGTGGGCACGCTCCTGAGCGCCGAGGTCGACCACCGCGAGGCGGTCTATCAGCGGCCGACCCTGATCCTGATGGGCAACGAGCAACAGGGCCTGCCGCCCGACATGGCCGCCCTGTGCGACGTCAACGTGAAGATCCCTATGCGCGGCCGGGCCGACAGCCTGAACCTGTCCGTGGCGACGGGCATCATGATCTACGCGGCGGCCTAAAGGCCCTAGAGCCGGCCCTCGGCGGCCTTGGTCAGCTGATCCCAGGCCTGGCGGCAGGGCTTGCTGACCTTGAGGCGGTAGTATTCCAGGCAGCGGTCGGCCGAGAGGTTGCTGGTCTTGCCTGCGCACAGCGACTGGCGGTCGACGGCGCAGGCCAGGCGCATCTGCGGCACCGCGACCTTCAGGCCGTCGGCCACCTGCTGCGTCATCCGGGTCTGCAGGCCGCTGGGCAACGGTGTCAGATCGCGCCCCACGGGACGCTCCGGGTCGTCGTAGCCGTCCCAGAGCTGGGGATTGGTCCAATGGGACCCGAGGGGCTGCACCGGATCGGGGCCGAAGGCCTGCTTCGGAACGGCGTCGCGGATCGCCCCTTCGATTCCCTGCGCGGCCGCAGCGCCCGTGAGGGCGAGGACAGCGACGCCGAGCACGATGGCAAGCTTCATGAGCGGCTCTCCGAGCTAAAATCGCCCGAAGCTTCAGCCGCGTAGATACCGCCAGTATTTCAGAGGCATAAAAAACTCATAAGTTCTCGGAACGGCAGAGAGGCGCCAGGCCTTCGCCCAGCGCCCCTCCCAGATATTCGCTCGCCGGCCCGTCGCCGGGGCCGAGGCGGTCGGTGCTAGGACAAGAACTTGTCGTGGGTCACGCCCACCGGGCCGGTCTTCAGGGCGGCGTTGGAGGCCACGGCGGGCGCATCCATCACCTTCTTGAAGGCGGTGCGGAAGGCGGCCATGTCCTCAGGCGAACCGACGGAGATGCGGACGGCGTTGGGCCAGACCGGCCAGATGCGGCCGATGTAGACCTTTTCCTTCTGCATGCCGGCGATCACCGTGTGGGCCGGGCGGCCGGTGTCGATCATGAAGCAGTTGGAGACCGAGGTCCCGACCGGCTTGTAGCCATTGGACTTGAGCCACGCGAGGGTCTCGATGCGGCTGTCGGCGATCCACTTCTTGCGGGTCGGGATCAGGTCCTTGTCGGCCAGCGACGCGCGGGCCGCGGCCAGCGCCGTCACCGGCATGGCGTTCTGGTAGTAGGGCGTCAGCTTGTCCAGCAGGTCCGGGCGCGCGATGGCCACGCCGCAGCGGATGCCGGCCATGCCATAGATCTTGGAGAAGGTGCGCAGGACAATGATGTCCTTGCCCGCCGCCACCTGATCGAGCACGTGCTGCTCGTCCGACAGGTGGATATAGGCTTCGTCGACCAGCAGGATCGAGCCCTTGGGCTTGTTCTCCAGCGCCCAGAGGATCTCCGCGCGCGGCGTGATGGTGCCGGTCGGGTTGTTCGGGTTGACGATGTAGATCAGGCCGGCGTTCGGGTCGGCGGCGACCATGGCCTTCACGTCGTGCGAATAGGTCTTGGTCAGCGGGACCTTATGGACCGGGGCCTTGGAGATCTGCGCGGCCATGTTGGCCGATTCATAGGACGGGTCGGCCATGACCAGGCCCTTGCCCGGGCCGGTGAAGGCCAGGGTCGTATAGTGCAGCGGCTCCGAGGAGCCGGCGTAGAAGGCGATGTTCTCCGGCTTGAGGCCGTGGAGGGCGGCGTATTCGTTGGTGAGCGCAGTGAGCTCGCCCATCCGGTCGTAGCGCCCACCCAGCGGCAGGATTTTGGTGATCGCCTCGCAGGCCGCCTTGCAGGGCCCGAGTGGGTTCTCGTTGGCGTTGATGATCACCGCGTCCGGCGGCAGCACGCCCATCATCTGTGAGGCGAGCTTGGCCTGGGCCATCGAGGCTTCGGTGGCGATCGGGATGGCGGCGGCCGCGAAGGCGGCGGTGCGCAGCAGGGCGCGGCGGTCCATCAGGGAGCTGTCAGAGGCGGAGTCGGTCACCGGCAATCATCCTTCTCGAGGCGCGGCGACCGTCGATTCGGCGGCCGCTTGCGGATCAATGGCCAAGTGTTGGCGAGCAAGCTTCGCAGACCGCAACCGGAATCCGCGGACCGAGCTCTCACGACCCCGCAGGCGCCCAAGCTGCACGCACTAGTGGCGCATAAAAGTCAGCTTTTGAGCTGCCCGCCGCCGACGCCTTGGGCGCCGGGGCCCGATGATCGCTGTAGCCACGGCCGCGCCAGGCCTGCATCGTTGGCCGAACAACTGCTCCGGGGGGAGTCGTGATGGAAGACCGCAGGGCGTTTCTGAGGTTCCTGGCCGCGAGCCCGCTCTATGCCGGCTTGCCGTTGGCGGCGCGCGCGCTGGCGCAGCCGACGGGCGGACCTGACGAGCTGGTCGCCAAGGCGTCCGACGCGCTGGACGTCTTCGATCTGGAGAAGGTGGCGCACCGCAATATCCCCGTGGCGCACTGGGGCTACCTGATGACCGGGGTGGACGGCGAAGAGACGCTGAACGCCAACCACGCCGCCTACGCCCGCTACCAGCTGCGCACGCGCCGTCTGGTGGACGTGAGCAAGGTCGACATGGGCCTGGAGCTATTCGGGATCCGCTACGCCAGCCCGATCTTCCTCTGCCCGCTCGGCAGCCAGAAGGCGTTCCAGGCCGAGGGCGAACTGGCCTCGGCGCGGGCGGCGAAATCCAGGAACGCGCTGCAAATCCTGTCCTCCGCCACCTCGACGGGCGTGGAGGATGTGGTGGCCGCCCACGGCGGACCGTTGTGGTACCAGCTCTACACGTCCTCCAACCTGGACGTGGCCCTGAAGATCGTCGCGCGCGCCGAGCGGGCCGGCTGCACGGCGGTGGCGGTGACCGTCGATCTGCCGGCCGGGCGCAATACCGAAACCCTCAGCCGGGCGATTCGCGCCGACACGCGCCAATGCGCGGCCTGTCATGGCGCCGCCGGGCCCGGCGCGCTCGCCGCCCGGCCGATGTACCAGGGGATCGACACCACGGGCCTGCTCAACACCTCCTCGTCCATGACCTGGGACTTCATCCGGCGGCTGCGGGATTTCACCAGGATGAAGGTGCTGGTGAAGGGGCTGGAGTCCGGCGAGGACGCGGCGCTGGCGGTGAAATACGGCTGCGACGGGGTGATGGTCTCCAACCATGGCGGGCGCGCCACCGAGACCGGCCGGGCGACGCTGGAGTCCTTGCCCGAGGTGGTCGCCGCCGTGCACGGCCGTATTCCGGTGCTGGTGGACGGCGGGGTGCGGCGCGGGACCGATGCGCTGAAGGCCCTGGCGCTGGGCGCCACCGCGGTTGGCATCGGGCGGCCCTACATCTGGGGGCTGGGCGCGTTCGGCCAGCCGGGCGTGGAGCGGACCCTGGACGTGCTGAACAGCGAACTTCGGCTGGCCATGGTCGGCGTCGGCGCGCGGTCGCTGAAGGAGATCACGCCGGCGGCAGTGATCCGCAGAGCCTAGGTTCCCCTGGGCTTGGCGCGCGCGGTCGGCAGGGCGACAGCCGGATCTTCGGGCCACAGGTGCTTGGGATAGCGGCCGCGCATATCGGCGCGCACGTCCTTCCAGGAGCCTTTCCAGAAGCCGGGCAGGTCCTGGGTCGTCTGGATCGGGCGGTGGCCGGGCGAGAGCAGCGACATGGTGATGGGGCGGCCCGCGACGGTTGGATGAACGGCTGTGCCGAACACCTCTTGCACGCGGACATCGACGCGCGGGCCGGCCTCGGCGGCGTAGTCGATGGCGAAGCTGTTGCCGGTAGGCGCGGTCCAGCGGGCGGGCGCCTCGGCGTCCAGGCGCCGCTGCAGGTCCCAGGGGATCAGGGCGCGCAGGGCGCCGTCGAGGACGTCGGGCTTCAGGGCTCCCAGCGCGCGGACGCCGGGCAGGATCGGGGTCAGCCAGTCTTTGAGGCGTTCGCCGAGGCCGGCGTCGGAAAGGTCGGGCCAGGTGGGGTCTCGCTGGCGCAGGAAGGCGACGCGCTGGCGAAGACTCGCGGCGGCCTCGCCCCAGGGAAGGATGGCGACGCCCTCGGTGCGGACGCGGTCGGCCAGGGCGGCGGCGATCAGGGCGGGATCGGGATTGTCGTCGACGGTCTCGCGCAGCGTCAGGCGGCCGAGGCGCGTCAGGCGTTTGGCGCGCAGACGACCGGCGCCACTTTCCTCCAGTCGGTCCTCGACGGTGAGCTGGGCGGCGAAGGCCTCCGCCAATTCGGCTTCATCCAGGGGCGCGGCGAGCAGGATGCGGTCGCGCCGCTCGCCGCCGCCGAGTTCAGCAACCGCCAGCCAGGTCTCGCGAGCGAGCGCATCGGTGGCTTCGAGGAAGGCGCCGCGGCCGGAGACGAGCTGGAATTCGCCCTGCGGGCCGCGGGCGCGGGCGACGCGCTCCGGATAGGCGAAGGCCAGCAGCAGGCCTTCGGACAACGGCTCGGCGTCCCCTGCCCGCCCGGCCTCCGAGCCGCTCGCGGCTCGGCCCCCCTCGCTTCGCGAGCCACCCCCAGCGGGGGTGGATGCCGCCCAGCGGTCGGCGAGCGCCTTGGCGTCGCGGGCCCGGGGGCTGCGGTCGCGGTCGAGGGCGTCGAGACGGTGGCGAAGGTCAGCGTCGCGGCCGCCGAGGTTTCGCTCGACGATCAAGGCGGCGATCCGCGCGGCGCGATGCGCCTGGCCGGTGGCGGCGGCCTTCAGGATCATGTGCGCCAGGCGCGGGTTCAGCGGCATATCGGCGAGCGCGCGGCCGTGGGCGGTGAGCACGCCGTCGCCGGTCAGGGCCTCCAGCCGCACGAGCAGGCTGCGCGCCTCGGCGAAGGCGGCGGCGGGCGGCGGGTCGAGGAAGGCCAGGCCCGAGGCGTCCTTGGCGCCCCAGCGGGCCAGGTCCAGCGTCAGGCCGGACAGGTCGGCGTCGAGGATTTCCGGGTCAGCGTAAGCCGGCAGCGCCCGGGTCTCGGCCTCGTCCCACAGGCGGTAGCAGACGCCCGGTTCGGTGCGGCCCGCGCGGCCGCGGCGCTGGTCGGCGGCGGCGCGCGAGACGCGCACGGTGGCCAGCCGCGTGAGCCCGCTGGATGGATCGAACCGCGGCACGCGGGCCTGGCCGGCGTCGATCACCACGCGGACACCCTGGATGGTCAGGCTGGTCTCGGCGATGGAGGTGGCGAGCACCACCTTGCGGGTCCCGGCCAGCGCGGGGGCGATGGCGCGGTCCTGATCGCGCGGATCGAGAGCGCCATAGAGCGGGGCGATCTCGACGCCGGCCCGCGGACGTTCGGCCAGTCGCTCGGCGGTGCGCAGGATCTCGCCCTGCCCCGGCAGGAAGACCAGTAGGGAGCCGGTCTCCTCGGCCAGCGCGCGTTCGACGGCGCGGACCACGCGGTCTTCCAGGCGCAGGCGTTCGTCGCGACCGAGGTAGTGGGTCTCCACCGCATAGGCGCGGCCCAGGCTCTCGATGACCGGAGCCTCGCCCAGCAGCCGCGCGACCGCCGCGCCATCCAGCGTCGCCGACATCACCAGGATCCGCAGGTCCTCGCGTAGCAGGCCCTGGGCGTCGCGGGCCAGGGCCAAGCCCAGGTCCGCGTCGAGGCTGCGCTCATGGAACTCGTCGAAGATCACGCAGGCCACGCCCGCCAGCTCCGGATCGGCGAGGATCATGCGGGTGAAGACGCCTTCGGTGACCACCTCGATGCGGGTGGCCGCCGAAATCCTGGACTGCATCCGCACCCGGAAACCGACGGTCTGGCCCACCGGTTCGCCCAGGGTCTGGGCCATCCGCTCGGCCGCCGCGCGGGCGGCCAGGCGGCGCGGTTCGAGCATGATGATCCTGCCGCCCGCTAGCCAGGGCTCGGCCAGAAGCTCCAGCGGGACCACGGTGGTCTTGCCGGCGCCGGGTGGGGCCACGAGGACCGCGGCGGGGTCGGCCGCCAGCGCCGCCTTCAGGGCGGGCAAGGCCTCGTGGATAGGGAACATTCTTGCGCTCTATCGGTCGCCTGGGGCAACGCCAAGCCTTGACGCTTGACCGGCGAGGCACAACCACGTCACGGTCCCGTCAAATTTGACAGCGTTCCCCGGGGGGAACCGCTCCTCGGAGGCAATATGTGGCGAATTAAGTCGCTCGACGCCATTTTGGCGACGGCGGAAAAGAAGTCTTTGCATCGGTCGCTCGGGCCAGTCCAGCTCACCATGCTGGGCATCGGCGCGGTTATCGGGACCGGGATTTTCGTGCTCACCGCGACCGCGGCCCAAAAGGCCGGTCCGGGCATGATGGTCTCCTTCATCATCGCCGGCTCGGTCTGCGCGGTTGCGGCGCTCTGCTATTCCGAACTGGCCTCGATGGTGCCGGTGGCGGGGTCGGCCTACACCTATTCCTACGCGGTCATGGGCGAACTCGTCGCATGGCTGGTCGGCTGGGCGCTGATCCTGGAATACGCGCTGGGAGCCAGCGCGGTGGCGGTCGGATGGTCTGGGCACATACTGGGCCTCTTCAGCGACCAGGGCATCCAGCTCTTGCCTCACGCGCTGACTGTCGGCCCGAGGGTCTCCCTCGGGTCCTTCCTGGAGGGCGGCGAAGCCGGCGGGATCATCAATCTTCCGGCGGTGATCATCACCATCGCCGTGACCACGCTGCTGATCATCGGCACCAAGGAAAGCGCGACGGTCAATGGGGTGCTGGTGGCCATCAAGGTCGCAGCGCTGACCCTGTTCATCGCCATCACGCTTCCGCTCATGGCGAGCCACGTCAGCAATTTCACACCGTTCACACCGCGGGGTTGGGGCAATCCTCTAGGGTCGTCGGGAACGGGGGTTCTGGGCGCGGCGGCCTCGATCTTCTTTGCCTACGTCGGCTTTGACGCGGTCTCGACCGCGGCCGAAGAGACGCGAAATCCGCAACGCAATGTGCCCATCGGGCTGATCGCCTCGTTGTTGATCTGTACCGTCTTCTACCTGCTCGCGGCCGGCGGCGCGGTCGGCGCCTATGGCGCGCAGCCGTTGCTCGACGCCAGTGGTGCGGCCTATGACCCGGGTTCGCCCGAATTCTCCGCCGCCTGCACGGCCCTGGGCGCCCATACGCCGCTGGTCTGCTCCAAGCACGCCCTCGCCTACGTCCTGCACGAGATCGGCCATCCGTTCTTCGGCAGCGTCGTGGCGCTGGCGGCGACCATCGCGCTTCCTTCGGTGGTCCTACTGATGATGTACGGCCA
This sequence comes from Phenylobacterium sp., assembly GCF_036264965.1. GTDB lineage: Bacteria > Pseudomonadota > Alphaproteobacteria > Caulobacterales > Caulobacteraceae > Phenylobacterium. Next base: position 74,462 of record NZ_DATAPY010000046.1, on the reverse strand, counting down.
GACGCGGATCTTCTTCGTGATGGCGCGCGACGGCCTGCTGCCGCCGGTGCTGTCGACGGTGCATCCGAAGTTCAAGACGCCCTGGATCATCACCTTGGTGACCGGCCTCGTCGTGGCGGTCTTCGCGGCCTTCCTGCCGGTGGGGCAACTGGCGGACTATTCCAACTCAGGCACGCTGTTCGCCTTCGCGGCGGTGTCCGTCGGGGTCATGGTCCTGCGTTTCACCGACCCGAAGCGCGTGCGGCCGTTCAAGACGCCGTTCCTGTTCATCATCGCGCCGGCCTCGATCATCGGCTGCGTGGTGCTGTTCCTCAGCCTCGACAACAAGTCCAAGGGGCTGTTCTTCGTCTGGACGGTGCTCGGGCTGGTTTTCTACTTCTGCTACGGCTTCTGGAAGTCGAACGTGCGCAACGGCGTCGAGATGGACGAGCCGCTGGTGGAGGGTCCGGGCGGCACGCCGCTCTAGCCCTCGAGCTTTCAGGACTGCGACGGAAAGGCCCGGGTTTCGCCCGGGCCTTTTCTTATGGGGCGTAACACACGATCATAGGGACCAGATGAATGCGCCCCAGCCGCCCCCGCTTCCGATCCGCGCCCTGATCGCGCCGGTCACGCCGCTCCAGCAGAACTGCACCATCGTCTGGTGCGCCAAGACCATGAAGGCCGCGGTGATCGATCCGGGCGGCGAGGTGCCGCGCCTGCTGGAGGCGCTGGAGAGTCAGGGCCTGACGCTCGAGAAGATCTGGATCACCCACGGCCACCTGGACCATGCCGGAGGCACGGCGGCGCTGAAGGCGGCCACCGGGGTCCCGATCGAGGGGCCGCACCCGGACGACGCCTTCTGGATCGACCAGATCGACGCCTCGGGCGCCAAGTGGGGCATGCCGGACGCCAAGGGCTTCACCCCGGACCGCTGGCTGCAGGACGGCGACGTCGTCACGCTCGGCGAGACCCAGTTCGAGGTCTACCACTGCCCGGGGCACACGCCGGGTCACGTGATCTTCTTTCACCGCGAGGCGCGATTCGCCCAGGTGGGCGACGTGCTGTTCCAGGGCTCGATCGGCCGCACCGACTTCCCGCGCGGAAATCACGCCGACCTGATCGCGGCGATCACTGGTAAGCTCTGGCCCCTGGGCGACGATGTGCGCTTCGTGCCGGGGCATGGGCCGATGTCCAGCTTCGGCCAGGAACGCAAGACCAACCCGTTTGTCGCCGACGAAGTCTTGTCGCCCTCGTGATTTCAGCCGCGAAATCGCCGCGTTACGCGACAGCAGCAACGTCGTCGCCATGGAGCAGATCCTCGATATGAGCAGCGCGGGCGCCCGCATCCTGATGGTCGACGACGACCCCGGCATCCGCGATGTCGTGTCCGACTTCCTGGGCAAGCACGGCTACAAGGTCGACACCGCCGGCGACGCCACCGAGATGGAAGCTGCGCTGGAGCGCGGCCCCGTCGACCTGATCGTGCTTGACGTCATGCTGCCGGGCGAGGACGGGCTGGCGGTCTGCCGGCGGCTGGCCAACGGCGAAGGCGGCCCGCCGATCATCATGCTGAGCGCCATGGGCGAGGACACCGACCGCATCGTCGGCCTGGAGCTGGGCGCCGACGACTATCTGGCCAAGCCCTGTAATCCGCGGGAGCTTCTGGCTCGGGTGCGCGCGGTGCTGCGCCGCGCCGAGCAACGGTCGAGCAGCGGCGGTGTGGGCGCGGGCTGCGAGTTCGCGGGTTGGCGGCTCGATCTCGTGCGCCGCGAACTACGCTCGCCGGCCGGCGTGGTGGTGAACCTGTCGAGCGGCGAGTTCTCGCTGCTGCGGGCCTTCGTCGAGCGGCCGCAGCGGGTGCTGACCCGCGACCAGCTTCTGGAGTTCGCGCGCGGCCCAGACTCGGACGCCTTCGACCGGGCGATCGACGTGCAGATCAGCCGGCTGCGGCGCAAGCTGGACGACGGCGGCGGCAGCCACGAGCTGATCCGCACCATCCGCAACGAAGGCTACATGTTCACCGCGAAGGTGAAACGCACGTGAAGTTCTCGCGCAGCGGACGGCCGACGGCCTCGCTGTTCGTCCAGCTGGCGACGCTGGTGGGCCTGGCGCTGGTGCTCGCCGAGGCGATCAACCTGCTGCTGATCTTCAACCTGCCGCCGCCGACCCCCGACTTCTATCGCCTGTCGGAGATCGAGCAGACCTTCCGCGGGCCTGCCCCCGGGTTCACCGAGCGCCGGCCGCTGGAACTCCGGATGGTCGCCAAGCCGCCGGGCCCGGCCATGGAGAGCGCCAACGCGCCGGCGATCCGCGCCCGGCTGGCCAAGGACCTGGGCGTCTCCGAAGATCGCGTGGTCCTGGCCACCCACGCCGGCCCCCTTGCCGACCGGCGGGTTTTTCGAATTATCCGCGAGCGCATGGCCCGCGAGGGGGTGCGCGAGGAGCACTTCTTTGTGGCCCCCTTCGAAGTGGGCCTTCGCCAGCCGGACGGGCGCTGGGCGGTCATCCGGCCGCAACCGGCCTTTGGGCCTGACCCCTGGCAGATGCGGATCGCACTGTGGTTCGTGATCTCGGCCCTGGTCATGGCGCCGGTGGCCTATGTCTTCGCGCGCCGGCTCTCGACGCCGATCAAGCGTTTCGCCGACGCCGCCGAGCGGCTGGGCCGCGACCCGCGCGCGGAGCCACTGGAACTGACCGGCCCGTCCGAAATCGGCATCGCCGTGCGCGCCTTCAACGACATGCAGGCCCGCCTGCGCCGCTATGTGGAAGACCGCACCGCCATGGTGGCCGCCATCGCGCACGACCTGCGCACGCCGCTGACCCGCCTGCGCTTCCGCATCGAAAGCCTGCCGGACGACCAGAAGGCCAAGATGAGCGCCGACATCGACCAGATGGAGGAGATGATCTCCGCGGCGCTCACCTTCGTGCGAGACGCCAGCCGGCCGGGCGAGCGGACGCCATTAGAGCTGTCGTCCCTGCTGGAGAGCCTCTGCGACGAGATGGCCGAGACCGGCGCGTCCACCGAGGTGGAGAGCGGCGAGAAGGTGGTGCTGGAGGGCGATCCCATGGCGCTGCGGCGGCTGTTCTCCAACCTGCTGGAAAACGCCGTGAAATTCGGAGGACGTGCTCGTACTCGCGTTTTCCGCGATGCCTCCAACGCCTTCGTCGAGATCGAGGACGACGGTCCGGGCATCCCGCCGTCGGACCGCGAGAAGGTGTTCGAGCCCTTCTATCGCCGCGAACCGTCGCGCAGCCGGCAGACCGGCGGCATCGGCCTGGGCCTGGCGGTGGTGCGCTCCATCGCCCGCGGCCACGGGGGCGACGTGGACTTGGTCAACCGCGCCGGCGGCGGCCTGACGGCGCGGGTCCAACTGCCGCTCTAGAGCCGGACCTCAAGAACTTGTGATGACCTTGCGGAGGGCCGCCGCAAGGCGAAGCTTTGCGCCCCGCTCGCTTCCATAGCGAAGTTATGTCGATTTTCGACGCAACCTTGGCCGCTGCTCGTTGGTTAGCCCCACCGCAACGTCACCAGTCGCCCGAGGAGCGTATTCCCAATGCCCACCGCTGACACCGGAAAGCCCCGCGCCCGTAGAGGCTTCGCGGCCATGAACCCTGAACGCCGCCGCGAAATCGCCCGCAAAGGCGGCGCCTCGGTGCCCGGCGAGAAGCGCAGCTTCGCCAAGGACCGCGATCTCGCGGCCTCCGCCGGCCGCAAGGGCGGCGAAGCCAGCCGGGGCGGCGGCCGCACCCGCACGCGCGGCGACCTAGGCTAAGAGCGACACCACGGCGAAGGCGGGCGCCTCGCTAAGCCAGCTGGTTTCCAGCGTCCAGCCCGCCTTCTGCGCCAGACCCGCGAAAGCCTCGACCGTGAACTTGGCCGAGTTTTCGGTGTGGATGGTCTCGCCTTTGGCGAAGGCGAAGCTTTCGCCCGCCACCCGCACCTTCTGGTCCTTCAGGCTTTCCAGGTGCATCTCGATACGGCTCTCACCTGAGTTCCAGATGGCCCGGTGCATGAAGGCGTCCAGGTCGAAGTCGGCGCCCAGCTCGCGGTTGATCCGCACCAGCAGGTTCTTGTTGAAGGCCGCTGTGACGCCTAGGGCGTCGTCGTAGGCCGCCACCAGCACGTCGCGATCCTTCACCACGTCGATGCCCACCAGGAAGCGCGAGCCCACGCCCAGCAGGCCGCGGGCGCTCGTCAGGAAGGCGTGCGCCTCGTCCGGCGTGAAGTTGCCGATGGTCGAGCCGGGGAAGAAGCCGGTGACCGGGCGGTTCTGCGCGGCTGCCGGCAAAGTGATCGCGCGGGTGAAGTCCTCCAGCAACGGCGCCACCACGAGCTTCGGATAGTCGCGGCGGATGGCCGCGGCGGCCTCGTCGAGCGCCGCCTGGCTGATGTCGATGGGGGCGTAGACCCCGATCTGCGGAGCGGCGTCGAGCAGAAGGCGGGTCTTGGTGCTGGCCCCGCTGCCGAACTCCACCAGCGCCGCGCCAGGCGAGATGATCTGCGCGATCTCCGGCGCGATCCTGCGCAGCAGGGCCACCTCGGTGCGGGTCGGGTAGTATTCCGCCAGCTCGGTGATCGCCTCGAACAGACGCGAGCCCTCGGCGTCGTAGAAGTATTTCGGCGGCACGGCCTTCTGCGACCGGGAAAGACCCGCCAGCACGTCGGCCTTGAACTCCCGCGTCACCTCGGCCTGGGCGTCGCGGACACTGTCACGAGCCAGCCGCACGCCCGAGAACATCCAGCGCTGCTGGGGATAGAAGAAGTTGCGGTAGCTGGCGCGGGTGTGGCCGGCGGGCGTGACCGCGGCCCCGCCGCGCAGCACGAACTGGCCGGCCATGAACTTGCCGTTGTACTCGCCCACTGCGCCGCCCGCGGGCTTGAACCCCGGATAGGGCGCGTAGGCGCTGCGGGTCCATTCCCAGAGGTCGCCGAACATCTGGCGCAACCCCGCGGCGGGCGGCGGCGCGGCGGGCGCCAGGCGCCCCGCGCCGACGAAGTTACCGGCCACCGACAGGTCCTGGGCGGCGTGCTCCCATTCGGCCTCGGTGGGCAGGCGAGCGCCGGCCCAGGCGGCATAGGCCTCGGCCTCGTAGAAGCTGACGTGGGCGACGGGCGCGGCGGGATCGATCGGGCGCAGGCCGTGCAGGGTCATGGAGCTCCAGCTCCCGCCCTGATCGGCCGCGTTTTCCTGCCAATAGAGCGGCGCGTCCCACCCCTCGGCCCGGGCCCGGGCCCAACCTTCGGAGAGCCACAGCTCCGGCCGCCGGTAGCCGCCGTCGGCCATGAAGGCCAGCCACTCGGCGTTGGTGACCAGGCGGTCGGCGACCTCGAACGGCTCCAGCCAGACCTTGTGGCGCGGCCCCTCATTGTCGAAGGCGAAGCCCGAGCCGTCGTGGCCGATCTCCACCAGCCCGCCTTCGAAGCCGATGAAGCGCAGCGGCTCCGGCGGCTGGCCTGAGGGCGCATGGCGCGGCGGCGCATAGGCCGGCTGCAGCGGCGACTGGGCGAAGAGATGCAGGATGTCCATCAGGATCAGTTCCTGATGCTGTTCCTCATGGGCCAGCCCAAGATCCAGCAAGGGCGCAAGCGCCCCGGCGCCGTCAGCCAGCAGCCGGCTCATGGCCGCGTCGACGTGCGCGCGGTAGGCGATGACGTCGTCCAGAGACGGGCGGGTCAGCAGGCCCCGCTCCGGCCGCGGCTGCCGGGGCCCGAGCGCCTCGTAGTAGGAATTGAACAGATAGTGGAACCGCGGGTCGAAGGGCTTGTAGCCCGCCAGGTTCGGGATCAGCAGGAAGGTCTCCCAGAACCAGGTGACGTGCGCCAGATGCCACTTGGTGGGGCTGGCGTCCGGCATGGACTGGGCGAGCTGGTCCTCCGGCGTCAGCCAGCGGGTCAGGGCCTCGGTGGCCTGGCGCACCGCGCGGTAGCGGTGCAGATCGCTCGATAGCGGGGTATGCGCAGCGGTAGTCGTCGCGTGCGCGCTCGCCGGCGCGAGCCGCTGCGGGTCATCGGACTGGACCATAGGCCTCCTCTCCGCGCGCCCGCACCCGGACGCGCCTCCCGCCGGCCCATGACCTAAGCATTCCCGGCGCGGGCGCAACCTCGACGGGCGAACAAGGTTCCCGATCGGGCGACTTTTCCACGTTCGAAAAGCCGGAACGGATGGCAGGAGGCCGCGTTCTCCGAGCGCCGGGGCGGCGAAAGGCAAAGCGTTATGACGCCGGACAAGTCGACCCTCCGCGCCCGCCGCGCGTCCGAACCGCCGAGTTGGCGCGATCAGGTGGTGGACCTGATCCCGGCCTTGCGCGCCTTCGCCTGGTCGCTTTGCCACAACAGCTCCGACGCCGACGATCTGGTGCAGGACACGCTGATCAAGGCCTGGACCAATCGTGAGAAGTTCGAGCCCGGCACGAACCTGCGCGCTTGGCTGTTCACGATCCTGCGCAACACCTACTACACCGCCGTCGTGCGCCGCCGCCGCGAGGTGCGCGACGAGACCGGCGAGTACGCGGGGACACTGAGGTCGGCGCCGACCCAGGATTGGAGCATCGCGGTCCACTCGCTGCAGGACGCCTTGCGCAAGCTGCCCGACGAGCATCGAGAGGCCCTCGTGCTGGTAGGCGCGGCGGGCCTCTCCTACGAGGAGGCGGCGGAGATCTGCGGCTGCGCGCTCGGCACGATCAAGAGCCGCGTCAACCGCGCCCGTGCGCGCCTTCTGAAGATCATGGAAGCCGACGACGCCACCGACGTGATGGCGCTGGAGATCATGGCGGCGGCCGAGCGGGTCTGACGGGAACGCGAGCTTGGCCTTGGCCGTTGATGTCCTAGGGACGTCGACGAAAGGGATGCACGCCATGGCCGATAAAGAACACGATCCAGGCGCCGCGGCGGAGACACCGACCGAGCCCGAATTCGAGGTCGAGGATGCACGGCTGAACAAGGCCCTGAAGCGCAACGAGCGCGAGCGCGCCGGCTCTCCGGGCGCCGAATTCGGCCACGACCAGACCTACCGCCCCGGCTATCACCAGGGCGGCGTGCGGTTCGGCTTCTTCCACGACTACGACGAGCCGAAGCCGCCCAAGCGTAAGCCCGGCGACAAGACCTAGCCGCTACTTGCCGTCGGGGTAGACCACGGGCAGGACCAGGGCCGACGGGTGGGACGCGTCCATATAGACACTGTTGGTCGCCACGCGCGGCGCCTTGGCATGCCCGCCGGCCGCCTCGCCGGTGTTGGGGTTCACCTCAAAGCGCGGGCTGTTGGACGAGGTGATGTGCACCGCGATCCGGTGGCCCTTCTCGAAGGTGATCGCCGTCGACCAGAGGTCGATGTCCAGCTCCTCCGGCGCGCCCGGCGTCATCATCTTCACCTGGTCGGGCATCCGACCGTTGCGGAAGCGCGCGCGGATCGGGGCGTCCAGCACCAGGGCCTCGTAGCCGTCGGGGTAGACGTCGACCAGCTTGGCCATGAAGTCGGTGTCGGGACCATCGGTGGCGCCATAGAGTTCGACCTTCACCGGGCCTGAGATCGTCAGGTCCTTGTCCAGCGCCGGGGTCGTGAAGCGCAGGTAGTCCTGCCGCGCCGGTATCGCCCGCTGGTCCATCGGTCCGCGCTCGAAGGTGAGGTTTGCGCCTCCCACGGTCGGGACCGGGTTGGCCGGGTCGAAGCGGTAGCTGAGCTTGGTCCCCTCGCCGCTCGGCGTCTTGTTGGTCAGGGTCTTGTCAGGCGTCAGGTAGAAACGCACTTCGCGATTGGCGGGCGGCCAGTTGGCCGAGGTGCGCATGCCGTTCTTCGGCGAGATCGCGCCCTTCTCCGCCCCGGCCATCATGAAATAGGTCACCGGCGGCTCGGCCATGACGCCGTTGTCGACGCCCTTCAGCCAGTAGTCGAACCAGCGCAGTTCCTGGTCGCTGGCGAGGTTCAGGCGATCGAAGCCGGGGTATTCCAGATTCCCGCTCAGCGGGCCGTGGCCGAACGGACCCATCATCAGCTTCTGATTGCCGCGCGCGCCTTTCGCGCCGTGGTTCTGCAGGTACTCGAAGTTGGAAATATTGCCGTGGTTGAAGATGTCGTACCAGCCGCCGACGTTGTAGATCGGGATCTGGATGTACTTGCGGTTCGTGCTCATCGCTGAGCGGTTCCAGAAGACGTCGTCCTCGACGCGGCGGCGCTGGGTGTCGAGCACCTCGTCGGAGACGCCCTGGCCCTTCGACCAACCGAGCACGTCCTTCTCCTTCAGCACGCCGCCCGGATAGCTATTGGCCAGGAGGTCGTAGGGGGCGACCACGACGTAGGCGGCCTTCAGGTGCGGCGGGGCGGCCATGGCGGCCTCATTGGCGGTGATGCCCATGGCCGAGCCGCCGGTCAGGCCGATCTTGCCGTTGCTCCAGGGCTGCCTGGCGGCCCACTCGACGCTGTCGTAGCCGTCTTCCACATCGTTCTCGAAGGCGGCGTAGAAGCCCTGCGAGCGGCCCTTGCCGCGGGTGTCCTGCAGGACGAAGACATAGCCGGCGTCGGTGTAGTGCCTGGCCTGCTTGACCAGGGCCTCGCGCATCTTCGAGCCATCCGGATCGTGCTCCTTGTCGATGCGGCCGTCCTTCAGATAGGGCGTGCGCGTCATGACCACGGGCCAGGGGCCGGCTCCGGCGGGCTTGAAGACGTTGGCGGCGAGTTTGGTCCCGTCGCGCATCACCGCATATTCCTCGACCGCGCCCGGCGGCAGGCCCGGCCATTTGGCGGCGGCGACCGCCGCGGCGGCAGCCTTCTTGTCAGCCGGCTTGTCGGCGGCGGCGGCCATGCCGGCGGCCAGGCTAAGGGCCAGGGCGGAGGCCACGGCGAAACGGGTCAGCTTGCTCATCTTGGAATTCCCCCCGGCGGGTCTTCGCCCGCGCGAAATGCCTTGGTTCAAATGCCGCGGCGGCGAGACCGCAGGGCGGGACTTAAGCACAGGCCGCCCACGCCCGTCAGCCGCCCCTTTCTGTCGCCGCTTCCGCGTTCTATGAGCCTTGCATGTCCAAGCGACCGCAACCGTGACCCGCGACGAGGCCCTGGCGCTGGACGCGGCCGATCCGCTGGCGCGTTTCGGCCAGGCCTTCGCCCTGCCGGACGGGGTGATCTACCTCGACGGCAATTCGCTCGGACCGCCGCCGTTGGCGGTCCATGACCACCTTGCCGACGTCTCGCGCCGCCAATGGGGCGAAGGCCTGGTGCGCAGCTGGAACACCGCCGATTGGATCGGCGCGCCGACCCGGGTGGGCGACAAGATCGCTCGGCTGATCGGCGCCGCGCCCGGCGAGGTGACGGTCGCCGACTCCACCACCGTGAACCTCTTCAAGCTGGCCGCGGGCGCCTGTTCGCTGCGGCCGGGGCGAACCACTATCCTGTCGGAGGCCGGCAACTTCCCGACCGATCTCTACGCCGTGCAGGGCCTCGGCGCTCTGCTGGAGGGCCGCGTGCGACTGAGGACGGTCGCGCCGGATGAGCTGATCGAGGCGATTGACGAGGACACCGCCGCGGTCATCCTCACCCAGGTCCACTACAAGACCTCGCGCCGCTGGGACCTGGCCGCCGTCACCGCCGCCGCCCACGCCAAGGGCGCGCTGATGCTGTGGGACCTGTGCCATAGCGCCGGCGCTATCGCCGTGAACCTGAACGAGGCCCAGGCCGATCTGGCTGTGGGTTGCAGCTACAAGTACCTGAACGGCGGCCCCGGGGCGCCGGCCTTCCTGTTCGTGGCCAAGCGCCACCAGGCGGCGATCCGCTCGCCGTTGACCGGATGGATGGGCCACGCCGAGCCCTTCGCCTTCGAGGACGGCTACCGCCCCGCCGCCGACATCCGCGGCCAGATCACCGGCACGCCGCCGATCCTGGGCCTGGCGGCGCTGGAAGCCGGCCTCGACCTGCAGCTTCAGGCCGATCCGGCGTCGGTGGAGGCCAAGGGCCTGGCGCTCGCCGAGCTGTTCATCGCCGAGGCCCAGGCGCGCGCGGCCGACGCCGACCTCGTCCTGACCGGCCCGCGCGAGCCCGCGCAGCGTGGCCTGCACGTCTCCTTCGCCCACCCGCAGGGCTACGCGGTGGTGCAGGCGATGATGGCGCGCGGCGTCATCGGCGACTTCCGGGCGCCCGATATGGCCCGCTTCGGCTTTTCGCCCCTGTTCCTCAGCTACGCCCAGGTCTGGGACGCAGCGCAGGCGTTGGCGGATGTCCTTGCGACCCGCGCCTGGGATCAGCCGCAATTCCAGCGGCGCGCGGCGGTGACCTGACGGCGACTACAACCGGGACGCAACTTGGGGTCGTAACCTTGCGTCAGGACTTTATGGGCATGTTACGCGGCGAGAGGAGGACCACCCAGATGTCTCCCCGCCCAGGAAACGAAGCCGCCCCGAATCGGCAGCTCAAGCAGGCTGTCGCCTTCGCCGTCCACGCCAGCCGCAACTTCGCCGTCCAGGCGGTGGGTGTGGCCATGGTGGTGGTGACCACCCTGCACGTCACGCCCTGGCCCTATGTGGCCGGCTGGGCCGCGGCCGCCATCGCGGTGCTGGCCGCCGAAGACCGCCTTTTGCGCCGGATCGCCAAGGACCAGGTCTCGCCGGGCGTGGCCGCCTGGGCGCCGGCCCTGCGCATCGCGGCGACCGCGCTCTATGCCCTGGGCGCGCTCGCCCTCATCGCCCGCGGCGGGCCCTCCGAGCGGCTGTTCGCCTTCGCGCTGATGACCTCCTCCATGGTCAATGTGCTGATGCGCTACTATCGCTCCAAGTGGATCCTGCTGGCGGCGATGTCGCCCTATATCGCGATCCTGGGGCTGCTGGCCTTCACCCAGGTGAGGCTCTCCCTGACGCAGGGCCAGCCGGTGGCCGCGCTGATCGCCACCTTCACCCTGGGCACCTTCGGCCTGCAGTTCTGGTCAGCCCGCGGCCAGCTCGCCGCCGCCTGGGATGAGCTCATGGACGCGCGCCAAGCCGCCGAGGAGCGCGAGCGCGCCGCCGAGGCCGCCAACCGCGCCAAGTCCAACTTCCTCGCCACCATGAGCCACGAACTGCGTACGCCCCTCAACGGGGTGCTGGGCATGGCCCAGGCGTTGACCACCGAGCGGCTGACCCAGGTGCAGCAGGAGCGGGTGAAGATCATCCGCCGATCCAGCGAGAGCCTGCTGGCGGTGCTGAACGATCTGCTGGACCTGTCGAAGATCGAGTGCAGTACGCTGGAGCTGGAGATCGCCGAATTCGACCTGGAACATCTGGTGCGCGGCGTCGTGGCCGCCTACCAGCCACTGGCCGATAAGAAGGGCCTGTCCTTCAATTTCGAGATCACCGAGGACGCCCGCGGCCGCTACGACGGCGACTCCGCGCGCATCCGGCGCGTGCTCTACAGCCTGGCCGATAATGCGGTGAAGTTCACCGAGCAGGGCGGCATCACCCTGACCGTCGGCCGCAGCGCCGGCGAGGTGGTGTTCACGGTCTACGACACCGGCATCGGTATCGGCCCCGAGGACCTGGAGCATCTTTTCGAGGGCTTCTTCCAGGCGGATTCCGGGCGCACCCGGCGCTATGGCGGCGCGGGCCTGGGCCTCGCCATCTGCCACGAGATGGCCCAGCTGATGGGCGGCGTCATCGAGGCGTCCAGCGAACTGGGCGCCGGTTCGAGCTTCGTGGTGCGCCTGCCGCTGACGCCGGCTGTGGCGCGCGAGGAGGCTATCCGCCCCGAAGCGGCTTCCGCCGAGCCTGGCGCGCCGCAGGAATTGCGGGTGCTCGCCGCGGAGGACAACGACACCAATCAACTGGTCCTCAAGACCCTGCTGAGCCAGGCCGGCGTCAATCCCACCCTGGTGGAGAACGGCCGGCAGGCGCTGGAGGCCTGGGAGGCGCAGCACTGGGACATCATCCTGATGGACATCCAGATGCCGATCATGGACGGCGTGGCGGCCACCTGCGCCATCCGCGAGCGCGAGCGGGCGACGGGCCGGCCGCGCACCCCGATCCTGGCGGTGACCGCCAACGCCATGACCCACCAGGTGGCCGAGTACGAGGCCGCCGGCATGGACGGCATGGTGCCCAAACCCATCGACATCGCCGCCCTCTTCCAGGCGATGGAGCAGGCTCTGGAGCCGGTCGAAGACACGTCCGAACACGCCGTAGTCTCGGCGGCCTAGACCCTTCCCGCCTCTTTGACGCCTGCGCGCGATCGTCGCAGAGAGGTTGCGCGCCGCGCTTTAACCATGTTGAAATCATTTCGACTTCGGGGGCGAAGGCGAGATGGGGCGTTTCGCAGGTCACCGGCAGAGGCGCCGGTCGTGCGCACTGGGGCGGCTGGCCCAACTGACGGCCGCGCGTGCGCTGACCGTCGCGGTGCTGTCCGGTCTGCCGACCGTCGAAGCCCACGCGGTGACGCTGCCCAGCCTGCATCCGGAAGAGGTCAAGGCCGCACAGGCGGTCTGCGCGGCGGAACGCGAGCCTCTGGTCGAGCGCCAGAAGGAGTATGGCGATCTGCGTCGCGCGCGGCTGACCGCCACCTTCGCCGCCGACGCCAAGGTGGGGCTTTCGATGCTGATGGCCAGCAACCCACTGTTCTCGCTGGCCAGCATGGCGAGGCAGGCGGGCCAGGTCAGCAACGCCATCAACACCATGAACGGCAAAGGGCCCGGCGGCCCCAACGCGAACGGCCAGCCGGTCAGCGCCGAAAACAACGCCATGATGACCGAGGCCCTGACGCTGAAGGTGCCGGGTCTCGGGCCGCCGCTGCCGTCCAGCCTGGTTGGCCAGGAAAAGGACGCGCGCGCGCTGCTGGCCATTTCGGTGGTGACGGCGATCAGCGGCAACCTGGACCTCTACATCAAGATCAAGCAGGAGCAGTTCGGCAACGACACCAGGCTGATGGCGCAGTCCATCGACGGCGACGCCGCGAGCCAGGTGACCGTGACCACCGACACCGCCACGCAGGTCAAGGTGCTCGCCGATTGCCGTAGCCGGCAGGTCGCCGACTACAAGGCCACGCTCGCCGCCGCCGCTGACGACAAGGAGCGCAAGCAGCTGGCCCGTGGTCAGGCCAGCCTGAGGTCCGCCGTCGGCGCCGACCTCGGCCTTAGTCAGGACCTCACGGAGCAGCACACGACGGTCGCCAGGACCCTCACCCAGGCTCTGGCGCTCGCCGAGGCCAGGTCGGAGGCGGAAATTCTCGGGGACCAGGCGCCCGCCTACGCCGCCGAAGCTTCGCGGGCGGCGCTGAGGCTGATCCCGATCGCCGGCCTGAATGCGCCGCCACCGCCCAAGCCGACCTTCATCACCACCCGCGGGACCGTCGCCCGCTCCGCGCCGAACGCCAAGGCGAGCGTGGTCATGAATCTGCCGGCGGGCCGCACGGTCACGCTGTCCGGGCATTCGGCGCAGGACCTCTCCTGGTGGGAGATAGACGTCGCCGGAACCCCGGCCTATGTCCGCGGCGCCGACCTGGCTGAGCCCGGCGCCGCGGCGCCGCCGGAAGCGCCGGCCAAACGCAAGGGCAAAGGCAGGACGCAGGCCGCCGCCGCTCCACCACCGCCGCCCAACGTCCAGGTGCTGAACCACCAGGCGCTCGCTGCGCGGACGGGCGGCGTGGATCTGTTGAGGTCCCTCAATGCCGATTTGGAGCCCCCTATGCGCCAGGCTGGAGGCTCGGGCCGCTGACGCGGTTCGTGAGGGCGATGGCGGCGCCCGTGACGCCAGAGACGACGGGTCGAAGGCGCGGCCGGATCACTGACCTTCCGAGACCCACTTAAGGGTCGCCAGCCACAGGTCGTGGCCGCGATGCATGAGGCTCTCGTCGGTTTCGCGCAGGTGCGCGGCGTCCTTGCCGATGCCGGCTTCATCCATCACCACCCTGCAGTCCGCGCCCTGCGGGGCAAGGAACCAGGTGTGGTAGAAGGTCGGCTGCGCGCCGGGCGCGTAACCGTACCAGCCGAGCCGGGTGTGCGGGACGTATTCGTGGACCCGGCTTTCGAGCGGCAGACCGAAGGTGGTCCAGCGCCAGGTGGTCCCGTCACCCAGGACCTTGGCCCCGTTCAACAACCTCACGTCTTTGCTGTTCGGATACCATTGCGGCCACTTCTCAGCGTCGACGATGTGGCTCCAGACCCTCTCGCAGCTGGCGAGGATCAGCAGCGAATTGTGCGAGAAGAGGTCCGCCGTCTCGGGATTGAAGCCTTCGGGCCAGTGAATGGCCTTGGCGCGGGTCGCGAGGTCGTGCCGCATCGTCATGTGAGGCGCCTTTCCAAGATTGGCGTGGTGGGAAACCGGTTGGGCCGACGCGGACGCAACCGTCAGGGTGAGAGCGGTCAGAGCGGCGCCGAGGAGCCTGGCTCCGAAACGGGCTGGCGGTCCTGCTTTCATGGAAATATCTCCGGTGCGCGGCAGTCATGGGGCCACCGCCACGCCCTGTCTGAACCTGCCGGCTTCCAAAGTGAAACGCGGCAATGTCCGAAGACTGATGACGCCTGGTCATGAATGGGACATTCGGTGCGGCTAGCCGCCGAGGGCCGCCCATGCCCTTCCGATGTCGGCTCAATGCTGGGCGCCTGCGTCGCTGACGCGGGCTGCAATGGCGGTGACGGAGGGATTCGAACCCTCGATACCCTTTCAGGTATGACGATTTAGCAAACCGTTGCCTTCAGCCACTCGGCCACGTCACCTTGCTGAAAACGCTCAGGATTCCTCCTGGCGTCATCGCCCCGCAGCGGACCAGGATCGAAGGGTCCATGGCGGGATCGCGGTTTCTAGCTGACGATAGGGGTTCTGCCTAGACGGCTAGCGCGGCGTTGCACCGGCGAACCGCGCCTCCGAAGGCGTCGAGGCCTATGGCCTCAGGGCCCAAGCGGCAGGCCTGGCGCACGAGCTGTCGCCCTCGCACGATGCACAGCCGTGGGCAACACTCTGTTTCAACGAGACTATATCCCGTCCTGGAACGACATAGCCGACGGCTTCAGCCGTGGGCGAGCCACTCGCGGGCCTGACGCTGGGCCTCGGCCACCTCGTCGGAGGCCATCTCTTCCGAGAGCTCCTTGCGATAGACCTTGGCTTCTACCGAACCGCGCATGGCGGCCAGGTTGAACAGCATGTGCGCCGAAACGTAATCCAGCGGCGCGCCGCCCTGACCGGTCGAATAGAGCAGACCCAGACGGAAGAGTTCGTCGCCTGAAGCTTCCGCACTCGGCAGCGGGAGCCCTTCACTGGCGACTTGCATTTGCGCAAGCATGACCTTTGTCCCTTTTTTGATCGGTTGGAGCCCGTTCTGGACACCGTTCACCGACCTCATCGGAACCCATGGAAACAGGCGCGCGCTGAACACATGGTTAAGGCGGCTGTTGTCAGGCCTTCATCTGGCCATAGGTGTTAAAAGGTCGCAGTTCAGCTTCGCAGTCGCCTTGTGGCCAAGCTCGGGGTTTGATGCCATCCACCGAAGCTGTTCAGGCGCAGTTCAGGCGTGCCTGACATTGTAAGCATCGCCCCCATACTCGTTATGGCTCTGGGGCATGCGTTTTGAGGATGATTGGCGAAATGCGTCGCCTGATCCCACTACTGGCCGCTATCGCGCTCGTCGCCGGACCTCTGGCGACGGCCGGCTCGGCCGTGGGCAAGGAGCGGCATGAAGAAGGCCACCAACAGGCCCCTGCCCGCGGCGAAGGCCGTTGGATGGGCCAACGCCAGGGCCAGGGTCAGGGACCGCCGCGGGGGGCGCCGGGAGAGGCCTATCGCGGCGACGAATACCGTGGCGCGAGCGGCTACGATCCCCGAAGCTATCCGCAAGCTGTCGATCCGCGGGTGGACCCGCGGGGCGGCTACCGCGCCGATCCGCGCTACGATCCCCGGGCCTATGCGGCGCCGCCCGGTTATGGCGGCGCGGCGCGGCGCGGCGGCTATCTTGGACCCGGCGGCGGCGGCGAGGTGATCCAGGATCCGGAGCGTCTGCGCCTGCGGCCGCCGCCGCGTGGCTATGAGTGGGTGCGCACCTCGCGCGGTTGGGCGATGGTCTCGCAGTCCACCCGACAGGTGTTCGACGTCGTGCCATATTAAGCTCTAGCTTGAGACAACTCTTGGTAGTACAACTGGCCATTCGCCCGCTTTTGTAGGGGTGTAGTGCAACCCAAGGTGCGGATTACGCGCGCCTGGGCAGTTGGTGGTCTTCGCATGGCCAGCCCGTCGATCCCTGATTCCGCGACCGGCCGCGCCGGAATCAGGTCGCGGCGCGCGCTCAAGGTCAGACGCGCACGATGGCCCATCGGGGTCGGATTGCTGATCGCCGGGGCCCTGTCGATCGGGCTCTGGACGCTGGTGGCGATGGGCCTGCGGGCGCTGTTCCGTTGAGCCGCGCGATCAGCCGCCGAGCTTGGCCTTCAGCATCTGATTGATCACGCCGGGGTTCGCCTTGCCGCCGGTCTCTTTCATCACCTGACCGACGAACCAGCCGATCGCCTGGGGCTTTTCCTTCACCTGGGCGGCCTGGCCGGGATTTTCGGCGATCAGCCTGTCGATTATGGCTTCCAGGGCGCCGGTGTCGGAGACCTGGCGAAGGCCCTGCTTCTCGACGATCTCGCCGGCCGAACCTTCGCCCAGCCACATCCGCTCGAAGACGTCCTTGGCGATCTTGGAGGAGATCACGCCCTCCTCGATCAGCTGGACAAGCTCGGCGATGGCGCCGGGGAGGATCGGGCTGTTCTCGATCTCGATCCCGCCGGTGGTGAGCCGCGCCGCCAGATCGTTGGTGACCCAGTTGGCGACCAGCTTGGCGTCGCGGCCCTTGGCCGCGGCCTCGTAGAAGTCGGCGCGGGCCTGTTCGGTGATCAGCACCTCGGCGTCGTAGGCGGTGAGCCCGTACTGCGCCTGCAGGCGCGCCTTCTTGGCGTCCGGCAGCTCCGGCAGCGTCGCCTCGATGGCCTTCACCCACGCCGGATCCAGCTCCAGCGGCAACAGGTCTGGATCGGGGAAGTAGCGGTAGTCGTGCGCCTCTTCCTTGGAGCGCATGGAGCGGGTCTCGCCCTTGGTCGGGTCGAACAGGCGGGTTTCCTGATCGATCTTGCCGCCGTCCTCCAGGATCTCGATCTGGCGGCGGGCCTCATATTCAATGGCGGCCTGGATGTAGCGGTAGGAGTTGACGTTCTTGATCTCGCAACGCGTGCCCAGGTGGCTGAAGCTGCCGGTCTCGCGGAACTTCTCGTAGTCGCCGGGGCGGCAAACCGAGACGTTCACGTCGGCGCGCAGGTTGCCCTTCTCCATGTCGCCGTCGCAGGTGCCCAGATAGATCAGGATGGTGCGCAGCTTCTTCACATAGGCCGCGGCCTCTTCCGACGAGCGCATGTCCGGCATGGAGACGATCTCCATCAGCGCGGTGCCGGCGCGGTTCAGGTCGACGTAGGTGGCGTTCGGGTCCTGGTCGTGAAGCAACTTGGCGGCGTCCTGCTCCAGGTGCAGCCGCTCGATGCGCACGGCGAAGGTCGAGCCGTCGTCATGCTCGACGATCACCTCGCCTTCGCCCACGATCGGGTGCTTGTACTGGCTGATCTGATAGCCCTGCGGCAGGTCGGGGTAGAAATAGTTCTTCCGGTCGAAGTGGCTCTTCAGGTTGATCTGCGCCTTCAGGCCAAGACCCGTCTTCACCGCCTGCTCCACGCAGTGGCGGTTGATCACCGGCAGCATGCCCGGCATGGCGGCGTCCACCAGGCTGACCTGGGTGTTGGGGCCCGCGCCCGCGCCCACCGCCGCGCCGGAGAACAGCTTGGCGTTGGAAGCCACCTGGGCGTGCACCTCCAGGCCCAGGACAATTTCCCACGGGCCGGTGCGGCCCTCGATCTGCTTGCTCTTCTCGCTCATGCCGTTTCCCTAGCGCCGACCGCTGCAAAGCGGAAGGCCGGGCAAAAGGATGACTCAAGCGTCACCTTGCGCGGAGCGCCAAATGAGGCCATCAATTTCGCACGGACGAAGAGGCTGGGAGCCCGATCTCGACACGCTGAAATAAACGAGCAACGTTCGCAATCTCGCCGTTTTTCTGGGCGAGCCAAATTGCCGCGCTATCGCTTCTTGCTTGCGCGGCGCCCCGCAGTCGCACTCATGCTTCGCGGACACACCATTGGGGAAGGACCCACAAGCCATGAAGACCAAGCTCGTTGCGGGCCTTGCAGCCCTCGCGACCCTCGCCACCGTCCCGGCCTTCGCGCAAGCCCCGGCCGCCGGCCCGCTGACCGTCGACAAGTCCACGATCGCGGCCATCTGGGCTGACGACAAGGGCAAGGCCGTCCTGCAGAAGGACGTCCCCGGCATTGAACAGTACATGGACCAGATCAAGGACATGACCCTGGCCCAGGTGGCTCCGATGAGCCAAGGCGCCATCGACGACGCCAAGCTGAAGCAAATCCAGGCCGACCTCGACAAGGCCGCCGGCAAGTAAGCTTTCGGACCATCTAGGGTCCAAAGAGATCCCTCCCCTCGCGGGGAGGGATTTTTCTTAGGCGGCTACCACCACTTCGCGGGCCTCGCCTGGAAGTTGGCGGCCTTTTCCAGCGCGCCGCCCAGCGAGAACAGCGTGCCTTCGTCCAGCGCGCGGCCGATCAGCTGCAGGCCGAGCGGCAGGCCCGCGGCGTCGAGGCCCGCGGGCACACTCATGCCCGGCAGGCCGGCCAGGTTCACCGTCACCGTGAAGATGTCGTTCAGGTACATGGCCACCGGATCGTCCGAGCGGTCGCCGAGGCTGAAGGCGGCGCTGGGCGCGGTGGGCGTCAGCAGGGCGTCGACCTTCTCGAAGGCCTGGTCGAAGTCGTCGGCGATGCGGCGGCGGACCTTCAGCGCCTTCACATAGTAGGCGTCGTAGTAGCCCGCCGAGAGGACGTAGGTGCCGATCAGGATGCGGCGCTTGACCTCAGCGCCGAAGCCCTCGGCGCGGGAGCGTTCATAGGTATCGGTCAGGTTGCCGCCCTCGACGCGCAGGCCGTAGCGCATGCCATCATAGCGGGCGAGGTTCGAGGACGCCTCGGCGGGCGCCACGATGTAGTAGGCCGGCAGCGCGTATTTGGTGTGCGGCAGGCTGACCTCGACGATCTCGCAGCCGGCGTCCTTCAGCCAGGCGATGCCCTGTTCCCAGAGCGCATCGATCTCAGGCGGCATGTTGTCGACCCGATATTCCTTGGGCACGCCGATCCGCAGCCCCTTGACCGACCTGCCGACAAAACTCGTGAAATCAGGGGTTTCGACGGGAAGGCTCGTGGAATCCTTCGGGTCGTGCCCGGCCATGGAATTCAGCAGGATCGCGGTGTCCTCGACCGTCCGCGCCATCGGCCCGGCCTGGTCCAGCGACGAGGCGAAGGCCACGATCCCCCAGCGTGAGCAGCGGCCGTAGGTGGGCTTGACGCCGACCGTGCCGGTGAACGAGGCCGGCTGGCGGATCGACCCGCCGGTGTCGGTGGCGGTGGCGCCCAGGCAGAGCTGCGCGGCCACCGCCGAGGCCGAACCGCCCGATGAGCCGCCGGGCGTCAGCTTGGCGTTGCCACCCTCAGCCCGCCACGGATTGACCACCGGCCCCCAGGCCGAGGTCTCGTTTGACGAGCCCATGGCGAACTCGTCCATGTTGAGCTTGCCCAGCATGACGGCGCCGTCGCGCCACAGGTTCGAGGTGACGGTGCTTTCGTAGGTGGGCACGAACTCGCCGATGATCTTCGAGCCCGCGGTCGAGCGCACGCCCTTGGTGCAGAAGAGATCCTTGATGCCCAACGGCGCGCCGTCCAGCGGCCCGGCGTTGCCCGACGCGCGGCGCGTGTCCGAAGCCTTGGCCATCTCGATCGCCCGTTCCGGCGTCTCCAGCACGTAGGCGTTCAGCGCACGGGCGGCCTCCACAGCCTCGACATGCGCCTGGGTGATCTCCACCGAGGAGAAGGACTTGTCGTTGAGGCCGTCAAGGGCGGCCTTCAGGGTCAGCGAGGTGAGGTCGGACATCTATTCGACCACCTTCGGCACAACGAAGAAATTCCCGGCGCGCTTGGGCGCATTGGACAGCACCACCTCCGGATCGCCGCCGTCGGTCACGACGTCGCCGCGCATGGGCAAGGCCACGTGGACGGCCGAGGTCATCGGCTCGACCCCGTCGGTGTCGACCTCGTTCAACTGTTCGATCCAGGCCATGATGCCGTTCAGCTCCTTGGCCAGGCCTTCCAGCTTCTCCTCAGGCTCGGCGATCCGCGCGAGCCTCGCGACCTTGCGTACGGTCGCCGCGTCGATGGCCATGCCATCCCTCCATGAACTTGAGGGCGTGGGTTAGCCGCCTGGGCGACGTCTTTGCAAGCGCTCGCTCGGCTTTGAGACCGGCATAGTTCTTGACCCATCGTTCCAAAACTCTATCTTCGCGGGATGGCAAGACCCAAGGCCTTCGATCGCGACACGGCGCTTCAAGCCGCCCTCGATGTGTTCTGGACGAAGGGCTACGCCGGCGCGTCCACCGACGACCTGACGGTCGCCATGGGGATCGGCCGCCAAAGCCTCTACGACACCTTCGGCGACAAACGCCGCCTCTATCTCGAGGCGCTAACCCGGTACAACACGGAGAACGTCGCCGGGCATCTTGCGGCCCTGCGGAATGCGGCCTCCGCTACGGACGCGATCGAAGGGTTGCTCCTGCGGTTCGCCAACGAGCCCGAACCGCTGCGCGCGCGCGGCTGCATGGGGATCAACGCCATCTGCGAGTTCGGACAGGATCCCGATGTCTCCGCGGCCGGCCGCGCCAGCGGCGAGCTTCTCGAGGCCAACCTCGTGCGCCTACTGGAGACCGGGAAGGCGGCAGGCGACGTCGACAGCGCCGTCGACCCGCGGTCCGCCGCCCGTTTCATCGCCGCGACCCTTGCGGGCCTGAAGGTGCAGGCCAAGGCCGGCGCGCCTGCCGACGTGCTGCGCGAGGTCGCGGCCTTCGCCGTCGGCAGCTTGAAGCCCCGATAGACCAGACCGCCCCGCTGAAACGGCCCAAGCTTTGTCCAATTCTGGACTGTTCGTTCCATTAACCAGAGGATGTTTTCCATGACCACCCTACCCCTCGGCGACAAGGTCGCTCTTGTGCTTGGCGGCTCACGCGGGATCGGCGCCGCCATCGTCCGTCGGCTGGCGGCAGACGGGGCTTCGGTCCTGTTCACCTACGCGAACGCCGCGGCGCAGGCCGACGCGGTCGTGGCTGACGTTGCGGCGCGCGGCGGCCAGGCTGCGGCGGTTCGCGCGGACAGCGCCGATCCGCGGGCCGTGCGCGATGCGGTGGCGCTGACCGTGGCGCGCTTCGGCCGGCTGGACATCCTGGTGAACAACGCCGGCCTGATCGGCATGCGCCGGCCGCAGGGCTATGACATCGATGAGTTCGACCGGATGTACGCGGTCAATGTCCGTGGGCCGCTTGTGGCGGCGGAGGCCGCTCAGGCGGTGATGGGCGAAGGCGGGCGGATCATCATGATCGGCAGCATCGTGGCCGACCGCGTCGGCGTCCCAGGCGGCGCCATCTACGCCAGCACCAAGGGGGCGATCGCGGCCATGACGCGCGGCCTGGCGCGCGACTATGGGCCCAAGGGCGTCACCATCAACAACGTGCAGCCCGGCCCGACCGAGACCGACATGAACCCAGCCGACAGCCCGCACCGGGCCTGGCTGACGGCGCAGAGCCCGCTCGGCCGAGTCGGCGAGCCGGAGGAGATCGCCAATCTGGTGGCGTTCCTGGCCGGTCCACAATCGAGCTACATCAACGGCGCATCGCTGACCGTGGATGGCGGCTTCACCCTCTGACGCCTCGCTGGCGGGCGCCGGTCGCGGCGGCTATGGGTGACCATGGCCGTCGTCGACCTCCTCGAACTTCCCGCCGCCCTGCCGCCGTACACGCCGCTGGTGGGCCTGGACCTGGGGGAAAAGACCATCGGGGTCGCGGCCTCCGACGCCACGCGCACCGTGGCGAGCCCCCTAGAGCTGATCCGCAGGGTGAAGTTCACCGACGACGCCAAGGCGCTCTTCAAGCTGATGGAGAGCCGCGGCGCCGGCGGGATCGTCATCGGCCTGCCGGTGAACATGGACGGGACCGAAGGCCCGCGCTGCCAGTCGAGCCGGGCGTTCGCCCGGAATCTCCTGCGTCTGAAGGACATGCCCATCGCCTTCTGGGACGAGCGGATGAGCTCCATGGCCATCAACCGCATGCTGATCGATGAGGCCGACATGAACCGCGCCCGCCGCGCCGAGGTGGTCGACAAGGCGGCGGCGGGCTGGATCCTTCAGGGGGCCCTGGACCGGCTGCGGAACGGCTAGAGGCCGCCGGCGAACAGGTCCGACTTGCCGATGGGGACGCCCTTGGACCGCAGGATCCCGTAGGCCGTGGACAGGTGGAAATAGATGTTCGTCGTGGCGAAAACCGTCAGCCACTGGCCGGACGGGAGGGTCGGCTCCAGGCCGGTGCCCAGCATGTAGGTCAGCGGGACGTCGTCGCGGCCGGCGAACTGCTCCGGCGTCAGGGTCTTCAGGTAGGCCTTGGCGTCGGCGATGGCGGCGTGGAAGCCCGCCACGTCCAGGGTCTGATCGATTTCCGCCGGGGCCGGCAGGCCCGCCACCCGCGCCGGCCACTGCCGCGTGAAGTTGCAGACCACCATGAGCTGGAAGCGGAGCGGCGCCATGTCGCCGATCAGGCTCCAGTTCAGCATGTCCTCTTCCGAATGGCCGCCGTCCTTGGCGAACTGGGCGCCCTTGGTCAGGATGTTGGCGGCGTTATCCAGCTGCCGGTCGAAGAGATTGATGAAGCTGAAGAGACTGATGGTCATGGTTGGGTTCCTGGGCGGCTCTGGCCGTTCCTCCTAGCCGTGCCGGCAAGAGTCGGCAAAGCGCCGCTTCCCTCCCCGATCAAAGCCGCCTAAGACGCGGCTTTAATGACTACGACGCCGCCTGGTCTGAACGAGGTCCTGCAACGGACCTTCTCCTTCCCGAAGCGGCATTTCCTATCCAGCACCGATCTGAACGAGGTCGAGGTGGCCAATCTCCTCGATCTGGCCGACGGATTCGTCAGCCTGAACCGCCAGACCTCGAAGAAGCTCGACCTGCTCAAGGGCAGGACGCTGATGAACCTGTTCTTCGAGAACTCGACGCGGACCCAAAGCTCCTTCGAGCTGGCCGGCAAGCGGCTGGGCGCCGATGTGGTCAACATGAGCCCGCGCTCGTCCTCGATCGCCAAGGGCGAGACCCTGATCGACACGGCGGTGACCCTGAACGCCATGCAACCGGACCTCTTGGTGGTGCGCCATTCCTCGTCTGGGGCCGCGTCGCTGCTGTCGCAGAAGGTCTCCTGTTCGGTGATCAACGCGGGCGACGGCCAGCACGAGCATCCGACCCAAGCCCTGCTCGACGCGCTCTCCATGCGCCGCGCCTTCGGGCGGATCGCGGGCCTGAAGGTGGCAATCTGCGGGGACGTGGCGCATTCGCGCGTGGCGCGCTCCAACATCGCCCTGCTGCAGATGCTGGGCGCCGAAGTGCGGCTGGTGGGCCCGCCGACCCTGATGCCGCCGCAGGCCGACCGCTGGAACGTGGCCATCTTCCACGACATGCGCGAAGGCGTCGCCGGCTGCGACGTGGTGATGATGCTGCGCCTGCAGCTGGAGCGGATGGATGGCGTCATGGCGCCGTCGCAGCGCGAATACTTCCGCTTCTTCGGCCTCGACCGCGAGAAGCTGGCCTTCGCCGCGCCGCATGTGCGGGTGATGCACCCCGGGCCGATGAACCGCGGCGTCGAGATCGACTCAGACGTGGCCGACGATCTCTCGGTCAGCCTGATCCAGGACCAGGTGGAGATGGGCGTCGCCGCACGCATGGCGGTGCTGACCTCGCTGGCCGCTCGGCTAGAGAACGACCGATGACCCTCCTTCGCCAAGGCTTCGGAGGGCTCTGCCCAATGCTTCGAAGCTCCCTGAAGGGAGCGAAGTAGCATGACCTCTTCGCCGGCACATGGTCGCCCCATCGCCTTCGCCAACGTCCGGCTGATCGACCCGGCCGGCGGCTATGACGGCCCCGGCGGGATCATCGTCACCGAGGGCGTCATCGCCGATGTGGTGAAGGGCGCCGACCTGGGCCCGCTCTCCAAGGATATCGAGGTGGTCGATGGCCGCGGCGCTCTGTTGCTGCCCGGCCTGGTGGACATCCGCGTCAAGACCGGCGAGCCGGGCACGGAGACCAAGGAGACACTGAAATCGGCGGCCCTGGCGGCGGCGGCCGGCGGGGTCACCTCGATCGTCGTGCAGCCCGACACCCATCCGGTGATCGACGAGCCGTCGGTGGTGGACTTCATCCTGCGCCGCGCCCGCGACATTGAGCTGGTGAAGGTCTATCCGGCCGGCGCGGCGACCAAGGGCGGCGAAGGCCAAAGGATGGCCGAGATCGGGCTGATGGCCGAGGCCGGCTGCCTCTATGTCACCGACGCCGACCGGCCGATCGTCGATTCCAAGGTGCTCCGCCGGGTGCTCAGCTACGCCAGGGCGTTCGGGGTGCTGGTGGCGCACCGGCCGGCCGATCCCTGGCTGTCGGCGGGCGCCGCGGCCAGCGAGGGCGAGTTCGCCTCGCGGATGGGCCTGCCCAGCGTTCCGGCCATCGCCGAGAAGATCATGCTGGAGCGCGATCTGGCGCTGGTGGAGCTGACCGGCGCGCCGTTCCTGGTCGACCAGCTGACCACCGCCGACGCCATCGAAAGCTTCCGCCGGGCCCGCGAGCGCGGACTGCCGGTCACCGCCACCACCTCGATCAACCATCTGTCGTTCAACGAGATCGACATCGGCGACTACCGCACCTTCTGCAAGGTCGACCCGCCGCTGCGCAGCGAGGACGATCGCCAGGCGGTGATCGAGGCCGTGGCCTCCGGCCTGATCTCCATCGTGGTCAGCGCGCATGCGCCCGCGCCGGCCGAGGACAAGCGCCTGCCCTATGACGAGGCCGCGCCGGGCGCGGTGGGCCTGCAGACCCTGCTGCCGGCCCTGCTGACCTTCCACCACGAAGGCCGCATCCCGCTGCTCGACCTGATCCGGACCGTGACCAGCGCGCCTGCCGACCTGCTCAAGCTGCCGCAAGGCCGTCTGGCCAAGGGCGCGCCGGCCGACCTGGTGCTCTGCGACTTGAACGCGCCGCTGATCATCGACGCCGACAAGTTGATCTCGAAGTCCAAGAACTCGCCCTTCGATGGACGGCGGCTGCAGGGCAAGGTGCTGCGCACCGTGGTGGACGGCCGAACCGTCTACGCCGGCGGCTGATCGCGCCCTATCGGGCCCATCCTGCCGCGGCCGCGGCCAACAGCACGACGCCCAGCATGATCCGATAGATGACGAAGGGCCAGGTCGAGAAGCGCTCCAGGAAACGCATCAGGCCCCAGATCGCCGCCAGCGCCGAGACCGCGCCGACAGCGATGCCGACACCCAGCACGCTCCAGCCGTGGGCGTCGAGGTGGGCCTTGTGCAGCTCCCACAGCTCCTTCAGGCCGGCCAGCGCGATGGCCGGGATGCCCAGCAAGAAGGAGAACCGCGCGGCGTCCTCGCGCTTGAGGCCGAGCGCCAGCGCCGCGGTCAGGGTCGATCCGGACCGCGAAACCCCGGGGATCAGGGCGCCGATCTGGGCCACGCCGATGAGGATCGCGTCGCGCCCGCCGGCCTGATCCATGGTGCGCTGATGCCGCGCCCAGATCTCAGCCGCGGCCAGGAGGAGGCCCATGACGATGCAGGCGACGCCGATCGCCGGCACGCCGCGCAGCGGCGATCCGCAGGCGTTCAGCACCGGCGACAGCAGCAGGCCGGCGACCGCGATGGGCAGAGTGGCGACGGCGATCCAGAACACCAGGCGCAGGTCGCGATCCCCGAACCGTCCCTTCGCGAGCGCCCGCACCGAGCCGCCGGCCAGGGCGGCCACGTCGCTCCAGAAGTAGCTCACCACCGCCACCAGGGCGGCTAGCTGCATGGCGGCGGAGAAGGCCGCGCCGGGATCGGGCCAGCCCAGGGCCAGCGGGACCACCCGCATGTGGGCGGTCGACGAGATCGGCAGCAGCTCGGTGATCCCCTGGACTACCCCGAGCAGCGCGACCTTGGCGTAACCCAAGGCGACAAAGCCGGTGTCGACTCCACCGCTACACGCGTCCGCCATGCTGCTTCCCTGGGCCCAACGAGAACTGGTTGCCCCCCTTGTCATGGAGGTGCGCTGGAGGGCAAGGCCCGTGGAGGTCGAGCCGATGCTCAGATCGTGTTTTGGCGTCCGACGCCTCACCCGGCGCGATTGACATCATGTAAGTAAAAACTTACGGTAAGTTATTACTTACCTATGTGAGCAAGGCGATGCTTGGACGCTTTTGGCTTCGCACCGCCGCCATCGCCAGCCTGTTGCTGACGCTCGCCCACACCTTCGGCTTCACCAAGACGCAGCCCGGCGCGCAGCTCGCCGCGCGACGGGCGATGGAGGCCGCGCCATTCGACCTGGGCGGATCGGTCCGCACCTACTGGGATGTCTATGTGGGCTTCGGCCTGGTCATCTCGGCGTTGATGCTGGCCCAGGCGGGCGTGCTCTGGCTGCTGGCGCGGCAGGACCGGCGCCATCCCGGCGAGGGCCGTGCTTTCGTGGCGGTGCTGTTCCTCAGCAACCTGGCGACGCTGGGCTTGGACTGGCGCTACCTCTTCGCCGCACCGCAGATCGTCTCGGCGGTGATCACGCTCGCGATCGGCGCAGCCTTCGTGACCCTGGGCCAAGGTGCGACCCAGACCCGGACTGCGACGGCCTGATTAGGCCGCCTCGACCGTCTTCAGCCCTTCGCGCAGCTCGCGTTTCAGGAACTTGCCGCTGGCGTTGCGCGGCAGGGGCGCATCGAGCAGCCAGATGTAGCGGGGGATCTTGTGGCGGGCCATCAGGGCCGCGCAATGCTCGCGCAGTTCGGCGGCGTCCACCGCCTGCCCCGGCCGCATGACCACCGCGGCCCCGACCTCCTCGCCCAGCCTGTCGTCGTGGACGCCGAAGACGCTGCATTCAGCGACGCCGGCATGCTGATGGAGCACCGCTTCGACCTCGGCGCAGTAGATGTTCTCGCCGCCACGCAGGACCATGTCCTTCTTGCGGTCGACCAGGAACAGGAACTGGTCCTCGTCGATGTAAGCCACGTCGCCGGTATGCAGCCAGCCGTCGGTGATCGACTCCGCGGTGGCGTCGGGGCGGTTGATGTAGCCCTTGATCACCGGCGCGCCCTTGACCCACAGCTCGCCCGGCTGGCCAGCGCCCACGGCCTGGCCGTCGTCGCCGACGATCCTGACCTCGAAGGTCGGCATGGCCCGGCCGCAACTCGCCGGCTTGTCGACGAAGAAGTCGCCGGCCACCGCGGTGATGATCCCGCAGGTTTCGGTCATGCCGTAACCGGTGTTGGGCCGGGCGGTGGCCACGGTGGAGTCGATCTTGGCGACCAGGTCGGGCTGCAGCTGGGCGCCGCCGCCGCCAACCGTCAGGAGGCTCGATGTATCGTACCTGGCGAAGTCCGGGTGGGTGACCAGTTCGCGGGACATCACCGGCACGCCGCTGACGCCGCTCACCCGCTCACGCTGGATCAACTCCAGGGCGGTGGTGGCGTCCCAGCGGTACATCAGCACCATCTTCCCGCCGGCCGCGGTGGTCACATAGGCCGCGCAGTTGTTGGCTGTGACGTGGAACAGCGGGGTGGTGATCAGGGTCACCGGGATCGGCGGCGGCGCGGCCGGATCGATCGCGACGCCCGTGGCCCGCGCTGTGGCCAGCGCCTGCACCTGGCCGGAGAACACCATGTTCATCAGGTTGGTGACGCAGCCGCGGTGGGTCAGCTGGGCGCCCTTCGGGAAGCCCGTCGTTCCGGAGGTGTAGAAGATGCAGGCGTCGGCGTCGGGATCGACCTCGACGGCGGGGAGCGAGCCCCCGAAGGCGATCACCTCGGCCCAGGCGACGGCCTTGTCCGGCAGGGTCTCGGTCCGCGTGGCCACCAGAACCGCCTCGCCCAACATCGACCGCTGCTCAGCCAGGCGCGCGATGCGCTCGCCGTCGGCGAACAAGACCTTCGGCTTGGCGTCGCTGAGGCCATAGGCCATCTCAGCCGACGTCCACCAGGCGTTCATGCCGACCACGGCGACGCCCAGGCAAACCGCGGCCCAGTAGATCAGCATCCACTCCGGATAGTTGCGCATGGCGATGGCGATCCGGTCGCCGGGCTTCACGCCGACGCTGAGCATCCAGTTGGCGATCGAAGCCACCTGGGCGTGGGCCTCGGCATAGGTGATGCGCTCGTCGCCGTAGACCAGGTAGTCGCGCGGCCCGAACGGAGCGGTGGACAACCACAGCGCGCGGACGCTGGGCGGAACGTTCTTGAAGCTGCGCAGCCGCGCCCCGCGCACCTCGATCTCCTCGACCTCGAAGGGCGCGCCCGGCCCCGTAAGATCCGCCCAGGCCTGGTTGAGTTCCGCGTAGTGCATCCTACCCTCGACTATGCTGCGCAAGATCGCGCTCGCAGCCGTCTGTGTGCGGCCTTGAACGTCACATAGGCGAAGAGGGGGCGCCGAAGGAAGCCGCTAAGGCGTTGCGCGTCACCGCATTGGGACTTAGCCACTTGGAGATGCCTATCGTTGACGCCCTGAAGGCGCTCGGAAACGACCGCCGCCTGCTGATCCTGGACTGGCTGAAGGACCCCCGCGCCCATTTCCCGCCGCAGGTGGATGGCGACCTGGTGGAGGACGGCGTCTGCGGCGTCCATATCGCCGCCAAGCTGGCGGTCAGCCAGCCGACGCTCAGCGAGCACATGCGCATCCTGACCCAGGCCGGCCTGGTGATCCCCAAGCGGATCAAGCAGTGGACCTTCTATCGCCGCAACGAAGCCGCCATCGCCGCGCTGAAGACAGCCTTCGACGCCGAGGTCTAGGCGCCGGTGAGCCCGCCGGGCTAGGACTCTGTCCCAAGGGGGAGCGTTCATGTTCGAGGGCCTGACGACCGTCCAGCTCGGCGCCGCCGTTGTCGGTGGCTACCTGCTGGGCTCGATCCCGTTCGGGGTGATCGTGATGCGTGCGGCCGGCGCCGGCGATCCGCGGGCCATCGGCTCGGGCAATATCGGCGCGACCAACGTGCTACGCAGCGGCCGGCGCGACCTGGCGGCCCTGACCCTGATCGGCGACGGCGGCAAGGGGGCCTTGGCGGTGCTGATCGCGTGGCTGGCCACGCGGGGCCTCGGCAACGACGCCCAGGCCGTGCTGACCAGCCTGGCGGGTGGCGCGGCCTTCTTCGGGCACATCTTCCCGGTCTGGCTGAAGTTCAAGGGCGGCAAGGGCGTGGCGACCTTCTTCGGCACCCTGCTGGCGGCGGCCTGGCCGGTGGGGCTGATCGCCGGCGCCACATGGCTGCTGATGGCGGCGCTATTCCGGATCTCGTCCCTCGCGGCTCTGACGGCGGCTGTGGTGGCCCCGGTCGCGGCGCTCTTGCTGCATCGCCAGCCGGTGGCGGCGCTCGCCCTGGTGATGGCCGTGCTGATCTACGTCCGCCATGACGCCAACATCCGCCGCCTGCTGAAGGGCGAAGAGCCGCGGATGGGCGGGTCGAAGAAAGCGCCGACCGCGTGACGCAGGCGCTGTCGGACGCCGAGCGGCGCGATTGGCTGAAGCTGGCGCGCACCGAGAACGTCGGCCCGATCACCTTCGACCAGCTGTTGCAGCGGTTCGGGACCGCGGCGCGGGCGCTGGAGGCGCTGCCCGACCTGGCCAAACGCGGCGGCCGCAACATACGGCTGGCGACCGACGCCGCTGTCGACAAGGAGCTGGCTGACGGCGCAGCCTTGGGCGCGCGGCTGATCGCGTCGTGCGAGGCCGCCTTCCCGTCCGCGCTGGCCGCCCTCGATCCGCCGCCACCGATCCTGTGGGCCCGAGGGCGCATCGAGATCCTCGACCGGTCCGGCGTGGCGATCGTCGGCGCGAGGGTGGCCTCGGCGGCCGGGCAGCGGTTCGCCCGCGGCTTGGCGTCGGAGCTGGGCCAGGCGGGTCATGTAATCGTCTCCGGCCTGGCGCGGGGGATCGACGCCGCGGCGCACGAAGGCGGCCTGCCCACCGGCACGGTGGCGGTCCTGGGCGGCGGGATCGACGACATCTATCCGCCGGAACACGCCGGGCTCTACGCACGCATCGTCGAGGCCGGCTGCGTGGTCTCGGAGAGCGAGCCGGGCCGCACGGCGGTCGCCCGCGACTTCCCGCACCGCAACCGGATCATCTCCGGCCTGTCGCGGGCCGTGGTCGTGGTGGAGGCCGAACTGCGCTCCGGCTCGCTGATCACCGCGCGCCTGGCGGGCGAACAGGGGCGCGAAGTGCTGGCGGTGCCGGGCTCGCCCCTCGACCCGCGCGCCAAGGGGACCAACGACCTGATCCGCCAGGGCGCCGCCCTGTGCGATGGCGCCGAGGACGTGCTGCGGGCCCTTGAAGGCCTGCGCAGCCTGCACGAGCCGGATCGCCGCTACGACCAGGGACCGCCGGCCGATCCGGACGACGCCCTGCGCGCGTCTGTGGCCGCGCTGCTCTCGCCCACCCCGGTTTCCCGCGACGAACTCGTAGGGGCCACCGGCGGCCCCGCGCCGGCGGTCTTCGCGGCCCTTGTGGAACTCGCGCTGGCGGGGCGTTGCGAGCTGCTGCCCGGCGGCATGGTCTCGTCCAGCTAACGCCGCAATGTCACCGCAAGGCGCGGAAATAATAGGGTTAGGGACAGCGTCTACGATGACCGCTCAAAACCAAGTCGGAGAACCCACTCTATGAAGCTCAGGATCGCGATCACCCTCGCCGCGCTGGCCGTCGCCGGATCGGCTTTCGCTCAACCGCCGGCCGGCGGCCAGAGCCCGTCGCCGGAGATGCAGGCCGCCCGCAAGGCGATGATGGACGCCTGCGCCACCGACACCAAGACCCTCTGCGACGGCAAGGCGGCGGGCCGCGAGACCATGATGTGCCTGCGCGACTCCGCCGACAAGGTCAGCGCGCCCTGCAAGGACGCCATGGCGAAGATGATGGCGGCGCGCCGCCCACAGTAGGCTGACACACTTCTGAAACGACGGCCGGGCCGGCGCTCCTGAAAGGGCGCCGGCCTTTTCGTACCGGCGCCCCGAAAAAAGGAGCCCCTTTAGGGGGCTCGGGCGCCAGGCCTCGCAAGGGGCGTTGACAGCCCCTAGGCGCCGCCCCCACTTTCCGCGTCCTTTAAGCGGCCCGGACGCTGGGCCGACCGCAGCGGAACGCCAGAACCCCCCACGCATGAACCTCGTCGTCGTCGAGAGCCCGGCCAAGGCCAAGACCATCAACAAGTACCTCGGCTCGGACTACAAGGTCCTGGCGAGCGTCGGCCATGTCCGCGATCTGGTGGAGAAGGACGGCTCCGTCCGCCCCGACGAAGACTTCGCCATGACCTGGGAAGTGGGCGCGCGCTCGACCAAGCCGCTGAACGAGATCATCGCGGCGGCCAAGGGCGCCGACAAGATCATCCTGGCCACCGACCCCGACCGCGAAGGCGAAGCGATCTCCTGGCACGTGCTGGAGGTGCTGCAGAAGAAGAAGGTCATCAAGGGCCAGACGATCCAGCGGGTGGTGTTCAACGCCATCACCAAGTCCGCCGTGACCGAGGCCATGCTGGCGCCGCGCGACATCGACATGGAGCTGGTGGACGCCTACCTGGCCCGCCGCGCGCTGGATTATCTCGTCGGCTTCACGCTCTCGCCGGTGCTGTGGCGCAAGCTGCCGGGCTCGCGTTCGGCCGGCCGCGTGCAGTCGGTGGCCCTGCGTCTGGTGGTGGACCGCGAGATCGAGATCGAGCTGTTCAAGACCCAGGAATACTGGACCGTCGAGGCCGACGTCTCGGCCGGCGGCGACCCCTTCCTGGCGCGCCTGACCAAGCATGAGGGCAAGCGCCTCACCAAGTTCGACCTGGCCAACGAGACCTCGGCCTTCGCGGCGCGAGATGCGGTCAAGGCCGCGACCCTGACCATCGCCGCGGTCGAGAAGCGCCCGGCCAAGCGTTCGCCGCCGCCGCCCTTCACCACGTCCACCCTGCAGCAGGAAGCCTCGCGCAAGCTGGGCTTCAACGCGCAGCGCACCATGCAGGCGGCGCAGCGGCTCTACGAGGGCGTCGACATCGGCGGCGAGACCGTCGGCCTGATCACCTACATGCGGACCGACGGCGTGCAGACCGCACCCGAGGCGCTGGACGAGGCGCGCGGCGTGATCGGCGGCCTCTACGGCCGCGAGTATGTTCCGGAGAAGCCGCGGTTCTACTCCACCAAGGCGAAGAACGCCCAGGAGGCCCACGAGGCGATCCGCCCGACCAGCCTGGCGCGTAATCCGGGCAAGCTGCGGCTCGATCCCGACCTCGGCCGGCTCTACGAGCTGATCTGGAAGCGGATGATCGCCTCGCAGATGGAGAGCGCGCGCATCGAGCGCACCACCATCGACCTGGAGTCCAGCGATGGGAAGACGGCGCTGCGCGCCTCCGGCGACGTGACCCTCTTCGATGGCTATCTGGCCGTCTACGAGGAAGGCCGCGACGACCCCGAGGACGAAGCGGTCTCCAAGCTGCCGCAGGTGACGCAAGGCGCGGCCGCCAAGGTCGCCGCCGCCCGCGCTGACCAGCACTTCACCGAGCCGCCGCCGCGCTACTCGGAAGCCAGCCTGGTCAAGAAGATGGAGGAGCTCGGCATCGGGCGGCCTTCCACCTACGCCTCGGTCCTGACCGTGCTGCGCGACCGCGAATATGTGCGGATGGACAAGAACCGGTTCATTCCGGAGGACAAGGGACGCCTCGTCACCATCTTCCTGGAGGAGTTTTTCCTCCGCTACGTGGAGTACGACTTCACCGCGGCGCTGGAAGAGAAGCTCGACCTGGTCTCCGCCGGCGAACTCGACTGGAAAGTGCTGCTCCGCGAATTCTGGACCGACTTCTTCCCGAAGACCGAGGAAGTGCTGAAGGTCTCCACCCGCGAGGTGCTGGACGCGCTGGACGGGACGCTGGCGCCCTTCCTCTATCCGCCCAAGGCCGACGGCTCCGACCCGCGCACCTGCCCGACCTGCGGCGCCGGCCGGCTCAGCCTGAAGACCAGCCGGTTCGGGCCCTTCGTCGGCTGCTCGAACTATCCGGAATGCCGCTACACCCGCCCGATCTCGGAGGCCGAGGACGGAGACAGCCCCTCCGGCGACCGCGAACTGGGCGTCGATCCGGACACCGGCCTGACCGTGTTCCTGAAATCCGGCCGCTTCGGCGCCTACGTCCAGCTTGGCGAGGGCGAAAAGCCCAAGCGGTCCAGCCTGCCCAAGGGCTGGTCGGCGCCGGACATGGACCTGGAGAAGGGCCTGCGCCTGCTGCGCCTGCCGCGCGAGGTGGGGCTGCATCCGGAGGACAACCAGCCGATCCTGGCCGGCATCGGCCGCTTCGGACCCTTCGTGCTGCACGCTGGAACCTACGCCAATCTGTCGGGCGCTGACGAGGTGTTCGAGGTGGGCCTGAACCGCGCCGTGACCCTACTCGCCGAAAAGCGCGCCGGCGGCCGCAACGGACGCGGCGAGACCGCCGCGCTGAAGGACCTGGGCGCGCACCCGGCCGACGGCGCGCCGGTCAAGGTGCTGTCGGGCCGCTACGGCCCCTACATCAAGCACGGCGCGACCAACGCCAACGTGCCCCGCGGCACGGATCCGCAGAACGTGACCTTGGAACAGGCGGTCCTACTGCTGGCCGAGCGCGCGGCCAAGGGTGGCGGCAAGAAGCCGGCCCGCGGGGCGAAGGCGAAAGCGGCGCCCAAGACTGCCGCCGCGAAGAAGGCTCCGGCCAAGAAGACGGCGGCCAAGAAGAAGCCGGCAGCGAAGAAGAAGGCTTCGGCCTAGCCCCTCACCGGCCGTCCCGGCGAACGCCGGGACCCATTCGGGCTTGCGGACAGCCCTGGCCTTGGTCTCTATCGAACTTCAGCTTGGGTCCCGGCCTTCGCCGGGACGTTCGGGGTTTTGGGATGCCCGTCGCTACCGCCAACGGACTGGACATCCACTACGAACGCGCCGGCGCCGGTCCGCCGCTGCTGTTCATCTCCGGCACCGGCGGCGATCTGAGGGTGAAGCCGAACGTCTTCGACGGGCCGTTGGCGAAGAGCTTCGACCTGCTGGCCTACGACCAGCGCGGCCTCGGTCAGACCGGAAAGCCGGATGTTCCCTATTCCATGGCCGACTACGCCGACGACGCCGCGGCGCTGATGGCCGACCAGGGATGGGACCAGGCCCTGGTGGTCGGCGTCTCGTTCGGCGGCATGGTGGCCCAGGAGCTGGCGCTTCGGCATCCGGGCCGCGTGAAACGCCTTGTGCTGGCCTGCACCTCGCCGGGAGGGGCCGGCGGCGCGTCCTTCCCGTTCCACGAGATCGAGCATCTGAAGGGCGAGGCCCGCGCCAAGCACATGATCCCGATCAGCGACACGCGCCGCGACGACGCCTGGGCTGCGGCGCACTCGGACCAGTACGCCCTCTTCGTCGCCATGGGCGCCGCGGCCCCCTATGCGGACGAGCCCGGCCACGCCATGGGGGCCCACCGCCAGTTGGCCGCCCGCGCCGCCCACGATACCTGGGACCGACTACCGCAGATCGCCTGTCCGACGATGATCGCGGCCGGCCGCTATGACGGCATCGCCCTCCCTGCCACCCAGGAGAAGATGGCGAGCCGTATCCCCGGCGCGGCGCTGCAATTCTTCGACGGCGGCCACCTGTTCATCATCCAGGACCGAACCGCCGTCCCTGCCATGACGGCCTTCCTGACGGGAGGCTGACCGCGTCAGGGGTGCAATCTTAACCCCGAGCGCCTATATGAGCGTTGCGCATCGCTGGCCGACCGGCCGCGACGACCGCCCTGCTCCCAAAATGCCTCTTTCACTCAAAGGCGATGGGAGCCGCGCAGGGGTTCGCGCGCCCCATTCCAATCCTCAAGACCGCCTACGAAAGGTGCTAAGCACCCCTTATGCCTAAGACTCGCGCCCCCAAGGGCTCACGTTTCCAAACCAAGCCCGCGGGCCCCGCCGCGGCCAAACCAGCCGTCAAGGCGCCCGCCAAGACCGCACCCCGCCCGCAACGCGGCATCTCCGACCGCGACACCCTACTGAAATACATCCGCGAAGGCGGCGAGACCGATAAGGCGACGCTGGCCAAGGTCTTCGGCCTGAAGGGCGAGGAGCGTCGCGCCTTGCGCCAGATGCTGCAGACCCTGCAGGAGGACGGCGCCCTGGCCAAGCGCGGCCGCCGCGGCTTCGCCGAAGTAGGCGCCCTGCCCGAGGTCGGCGTCGTCGACGTCATCGAGCGCGACGCGGACGGCGAACTCTACGTCAAGCTCACCAAGGGCGAGGATGCCCCGCTGGTGGTCCTGGCCGCCAGCCGCAAGGATGACGTAGGCCCGGCGCCAGGCATCGGCGACCGCCTGCTGGTCCGTTTCGTGAAGCTGGAGAACGGCACGAGCGAGGCCCGCCTGATCAAGGCCCTGGGCGCCGGCGGCCAGCGCATCCTGGGCGTCATCCGCAAGAGCCACCGCGAAGTGCGTGTCGAGCCGGTGGACCGCCGCTCCAAGGACAGCCTGCTGCTCACCGATCCGCAGGCGCAGACCTTACGCGACGGCGACCTGGTGCTGGCCCAGGCGACGACGGCCGAGACCCGCTACGGCCCCAAGCGCGGCAAGCTGCTGGAGGTGATCGGCCGCGAGGACGAGCCGCGCTCGGCCTCCCTGCTGGCGATCTACGCCCACGGCATCCCCACCGGCTTCTCAGCCGCCGCCGAGGCCGAAGCCGAGGCCGCCCAACCGCCGACCCTGGCCGGCCGCGAAGACCTGCGCGACGTCCCCTTCATCACCATCGACCCGGCTGACGCCCGCGACCACGACGACGCGGTCTATGCCCAGCCGGACGACGACCCGAAGAACCCCGGCGGCTGGATCGTCTGGGTGGCCATCGCCGACGTGGCCGCCTATGTGCGGCCGAACTCCGCCCTCGACGAGACGGCGCGGGAGAAGGCCAACAGCGTCTACTTCCCCGACCGCGTGGAACCCATGCTGCCGGAGGTGCTGTCCAACGGACTGTGCAGCCTTCGCGAGGGCGAGAACCGCGCCTGCATGGCCGTGCGCATGGTCTTCGGCGCCGACGGCCGCAAGCGGTCCCACAAGTTCGTCCGCGGCCTGATGCGCTCGGCCGCCAAGCTCTCCTACGAACAGGCCCAGGCCTGCGCCGACGGCCGGCCGGACGACAAGACCGGCCCGATCGCCAAGTCGATCATCCAGCCGCTCTACGCCGCCTATGCGGTGCTGAAGAAGGGCCGCGACATCCGCTCGCCGCTGGCCATCGAGAGCGCCGAGCGGCGCATCGTCATCAACCGCGAGGGCGAGGTCGCCTCGATCACCCCGCGCGCCGGTCTCGAAGCCCACAAGTTGATCGAGGAGATGATGATCCAGGCCAACGTCTCGGCCGCCGAGACCCTGGAAGCCAAGAAGATCCCGCTGATCTACCGCATCCACGACACGCCGAGCGCCGAGAAGGTCCAGGCCCTGGTGGACTTCCTGCAGACGCTGGACATCGCTTGGTCCAAGGGCGAGGCGCCCCGCACCGACCGGTTCAACAAGCTGCTGGACGAGACCCGCAGCACGCCGAACGGCGATATCATCAACGAGGTCGTCCTACGCACCCAGATGCAGGCGATCTATTCGACGGAGAACATCGGCCACTTCGGCCTGAACCTCGCCAAGTACGCCCACTTCACCTCGCCGATCCGCCGCTACGCCGACCTGATCGTCCACCGGGGTCTGATCACGGCGCTCGGCCTGGGTTCCGACGGCCTCTCGGACCGCGACATCCAGAAGATGAAGGACACCGCCGAGAGCATCACCTTCGCCGAGCGCCGGGCCATGGCCGCCGAGCGCGACGCGACGGACCGCTATGTGGCGGCGTTCCTGGCCGACCGGGTGGGCGCAGAGTTCCCCGGCCGGATCACCGGCGTCACCCGCTTTGGCCTGTTCGTGCGGCTGGACGAGACCGGTGCGGACGGCCTCGTGCCGGTCTCGAAACTGGGCGGCGAATATTTCGTCCACGACGACCGCTCCCACGCCCTGGTGGGCGAGCGGAGCGGGGCGCGCTGGCCGCTGGGCATGAACGTCAGCGTGAAGCTGGTCGAGGCGACGCCGATCACCGGCGGCCTGCTGTTCGAGATGCTCAGCGAACCGGCCGCGCCGGACCCCACCGCGCCACGGCCACGGTTGGGCATGCGGGCGCGCAACGACAATCGTCCCGGGAGCGGCGGCCCCAAGCCGCCGGGCGGCTTCAGGGGCCCGAAGCGCGGGCCTCAAGGCCGGCCGAAGAACATCCGCACCGGCAAGAAGGGCGGACCCCGGCGTTAGGCGGCTCCGGCCACGGCCGGCTTCGGCTGCACGAACCGCGCATAGAGGAGGATCTGCACCGGGATCAGCACGAAGCTGAACTGCGATAGGTGCAGATGCCCCATGAACAACAGGGCGATGCCGAGCCCGAAGGCGATCCCAGGGCTTATGGCGCGCGCGGCCCGGTAGAGGCGTTCGCGCCCGGAAATGCCGCCCATAAGCCGGCCGCCGTCCCGCGAGACCGCCAGGACCAGGGCCAGGTTGCCCAGCGAACTCGCCACCATGATCCCGCAGTACATGCCCCACGGGAACGGCGCGTTGAGGTCGCGTCCCCACCAGGCGGTAGCGAACGGGATCAGGCAGACCGGGAACATGAAGACCAGATTGGCCACCGCCGTCAGCCAGTCGAAATGGCGCAGGCGGCGTGTGGTCGCCAGGTGAGCGATCCAGAACACCCCGATCACCACGAAGCTCATCACCAGCGCGAATAAGTGGCTGGCCATGCTCTGCAGCGCCTCGCCATTGCCCGCCAGGCTGGCGAAGGCCGGCGGCCTGAGGTCGAGGATCATCAGGGTCATCACGATGGCGAACACCGCGTCGGTGAAGAAGATCACCCGGTTCAGCAGCCGCTCGTCCACAGTCTCGTGCTTGGTGACGTTGCTGTCGCCGTTGTCGGTCATGCTGTCCCCCAGCCTCGCCGAGGCATGATGGCGCGACCGCGGACTTCCGCAAGGGCGCCCTTCCCTCGGCGCCACGACGGGCCATACAGTTGTTTGATGAGTGAAACCGAGACCGTCTTCCGCAAGCCCGAGGGTCCGCCACGGGTCCCCGGCGCCCGCGCCGTTCGGCCGAAGAACGCCGCCACCGTTCTGATTATTCGCAGGGACGCCAAGAAGCCGCGCGTGCTGATGGGCAAGCGCCACGCCGGCCACAGCTTCATGCCCGACCGCTGGGTGTTCCCGGGTGGGCGGATCGATCGGTCCGACTATCGCGCGCCTGCCGCCACAGAGATGAGGCCGGAGGTCGCCGCCCTGTTCGACGCCTACCTGCCGGCCGGGCGCGGCCGGGCGCTCGCGGCGGCGGCGGTGCGCGAGACCTGGGAGGAGACCGGTCTGTTGCTGGCCCAGCCCGCGCCTGTGCGCCCCGCCGTCGGCCCCTGGCGCGACTTCACAGCCCAGGGCGCGCTGGCCGACCTCGGGGCCGTGGACGTGATCGCCCGCGCCATCACTCCGCCCAGCGTCGGCAAGCGCTTCGACACCTGGTTCCTGCTGGCCGACGCCGAACGGCTGATGAGCTTCGACCGCCAGGCCGACTGCGGCGAACTGGAGGAGATCGCCTGGGTCGACTTCGACGAGGCGCAGACCCTGCCGCTGCCGACCGTCACCCGGATGATGCTGAAAGAAGCCGTATTGCGAATGGACGACCCCAGCCGGCCCAAGCCTTTCATGCGCTTCCGCCAGGGGGCGATGCGACCGGATCAGCTCTAGACAGCCAACCGCATTGACTTTGCGCCGCGGATTCGTATTTTCCGCGGCTCTTCGAACACCCGCCGTTGGCCCCTTCTTCAAGAATGGCCGTCCGGCCCCGCCCAAGGACACGCCATGGCGAAGCCCGCCTCCATCAAGATCCGCCTGAATTCCTCGGCGGACACCGGCTTCTTCTACGTCACTAAGAAGAACGCCCGCACCAAGACCGACAAGCTGGTCATGAAGAAGTACGACCCCGTCGTGCGCAAGCACGTCGAGTTCAAGGAAGGCAAGATCAAGTAGCCCCCACAAGCTCCTGATTAAGCTTCATGAAACGCCCGGCTCCGGCCGGGCGTTTTGCGTTAGGCTTGACGAGCGCCGCGGCCGGCGCGACCCTATCGGCCTCAACAACCCGCGCCTTGCGGGTGTTCGCGGGGTACCGCCCTGCGGGGAGCCCTTGGATGGCTACGGCCGTCCAAGGGCTCCCCGCAGGGCGTTTCCTTTTCAGGAGCCTTCGATGAAGGACACCCGCGAGCTCTTCACCGCCGCCCAGGCTGAAACCTACGCCCGCGACGGCGTCGTGCGGCTGCCGGGTGCGATTCCCATCCCAGACGTCGAGGCGATGGCCGCCGCGCTGAGACGCAAGCTAGCCGCCCACCCGCAACGGACGGCTCGTCCGTCCAAGCTCTCCTCAAGGACCGGCGAATTCGACGCGATGGCGAGCCCGGCGGTGCGGGCCGTGCTGGACGTCCTGTTGGGCCAGTGGGAGGAGCCCGCGCATTGGGGCCTGCCGCTGGTCAGCTTCCATACCGGCGAGGTGGCCTGGGATGTCCCGCGCGAGCATTGGCACATCGACCTGGGCGCGAGACCCGGCGATCTCCGCCTGGCGCGGCTCTTCGCGATCCTGGCGCCTTCGCGGCCGGGCGGCGGCGGCACGGGCTATGTGGCGGGCTCTCACCGGCTGTTCGAGGCGCTGTTCGAGGAGACCGGCGGCGCCCTGCCCTCGGCCCAGGCGCGCCAGCGGCTGGAGGCGGGATCGCCGTGGTTCGCCGCCCTGACCTCGCGCCGCGACGAGGGCGAGCGCATCCGGCGCTTCATGGAGGCGGGCAGCGAGGTCGATGGCGTCAGGGTGCGCGTCTGCGAGATGCTCGGCGAGCCGGGCGACGTGATCGTGATGCACCCACTGATGCTGCATGCGCCCACGCCGAACGTGCTTGCGACGCCCCGCATGATGCTGACCCAGTTTGTGTACGGGCGAGCCTAGGCGGCCTTTGCGATGACCCGGTTTCGGCCGTGCGCCTTCGCCTCGTACATGGCGTCGTCGGCGCGCTTGATCAGCTTGGCCGGGTCGTCGGTGGGCAGGCTGGCGGCCACGCCGATGGAGATGGTGACGGTCAGCAGCTCCCCGCCGTCCAAGACCCGGAAGGGCGAACCGGCGACGTGCAGGCGGATGCGCTCGGCGATGCGATGGGCGTCAGCCAATTCGGTTTCCGGCATCACCACCACGAATTCCTCGCCGCCGAAGCGGACCGGAAGGTCGATGGCGCGGACGTTGGAGGCCAGGCGCACGGCGAACTCGCGCAATACCTCGTCGCCCACTCCGTGGCCGAAGCTGTCGTTGATCTTCTTGAAGTGGTCGATGTCGATCACCAGCAGGGCCACCGGCTCGCCGCCGCCCACCACCGCGCGGCGCACCAGCGCGTCGAGCTGGGTTTCCATGTAGCGACGGTTGTGCAGGCCGGTGAGCTGGTCGGTGACCGCCAGTTCCAGCGATAGGTCGAGGTTCTCGCGCAGATAGTCGGTGTAGCGCTTGCGGCGGATCTGGGTCTTCACCCGCGCGGCCATCTCCTGCGGGTCGATCGGGCGCGGCAGGACGTCGTTGACGCCGATCTCCAGGGCCTTCACCAGGCGCGGACGCTCGTCGAAGTCGACGATGGCCAGGATCGGCAGGTTGCGGGTCACCTCGTCGGAGCGGATCTGTGCGGCGAAGCGCAGGCCGTCGAAGCTCTTGGCCGCGGCGTTGACGATGATCAGGTCCACCGGACCGCGGGCGGCCAGCAAGGCGGTCTCCGGGCCGATCTCGATGATCGGGCGATGCTCGATGGCGAGTTCGGCGCAAACCCGCTCGGCCTGACGGGCATGGTCGTCGACGATCAGGATGCGCCCGCCCGTGCCGCCGAGGCGCGAGGCGACGCCGGCGATCACGCCCATGCGCCGGCCGGAGGCCTCGCGCTGCCGCAGTTCGTCGATCACCGACTTTAGGCGGGTCAGGCTGCGCACGCGGGCGAACAGCAGGACATCATCGATGGGCTTGGTCAGGAAGTCGTCGGCGCCGGCTTCCAGCCCCGCCACGCGGTCGGAGCGGCCATCCAGCGCCGTCAGCAGCACCACCGGGATGTGACGGGTCTCAAGGTCGTCCTTCAGGCGGCGGCAGACGGAAAAGCCGTCCATGCCGGGCATCATCACGTCCAGCAGCACGATGTCGGGCTTCTCGGCGGCGGCGATCGCCAGCGCCGTGGGGCCGTCGGGCGCGGTCAGCACCTCGTAGTACTCGGCCTCAAGCTTCGCCTGCAGCAGGCGGATATTGGCCTCGATATCGTCAACCACCAGGATACGCGCGGTCATGGCTCAGCCCATCAGGCGCTTGATGGTGTCGAGGAAATGCACGACCGAGATCGGCTTGGAGATATAGGCCTCGCAGCCGCCCTCCCGGATCCGCTCCTCGTCGCCCTTTGGCGAAAGCCGTGACGGCGACCACGGGGATCCAGGCCAGTTCCTCGTCTTCCTTCAGCCACTTGGTGACCTCGAGGCCCGAGATCTCCGGCAGCTGGATGTCCATCAGGATGAGGTCCGGGCGGTGCTCACGCGCCAGCGCCAACGCCTGGAGGCCCTCGCGGGTCTGCAGCGTCTCGTAGCCCTGGGCATCGAGCAGATCATGAAACAGCTTCATGTTCAGCTCGTTATCCTCGACGATGAGGACCTTCTTGGCCATTTAGGACCCGGCTCTGTTTTCGTGGCTGCCGCGAAACGCGGAATTCCCCACCCTCATGTGTACATCCCATGGATATCCTTAAACTTCGTTAGCCTAGGGAGATGCGGTGGTTGAGGTTCCCTCCCCGCCGGGCGCGCCGACCCTCGAAAGCCTCGGCCTGACTCGGGATCGCCCCCTGGTGATCGTCGACGTGGACGAGGTGTTAGGCCTGTTCATGAAGGGCTTCGGCGCCTTCGTGGCCGAGCGGGGCTATGAGCTGCGGTTCGAGCGATTCGCGCTGTTCCAGAACCTGTTCCGGCCGGGCGCGACCGAACATCTCGACATCGCCGAGGGGCGCCGGCTGTTCGATGAATTCTTCCGGACGGGCTGCGGCGAGATCGAACCGGCGCCGGGCGCGGTGGAGGCGCTGCGCAAGCTGCGGCCCCGGGCAGAGCTGCTGATCCTGTCCAACGCTCCCGCCGACGCCGAACGGCTGCGCGGCGAATGGCTGAAGCGGCACGGCCTGCCGCGCGCGCTGATCCTCTCCAGCGGGCCCAAGGGGCCGATCACCGCCGGGCTGGTGGCGCAGACCCGCGCCAAGAGCGCCTTCATCGACGACCTGCTGCCCAATCTCGACTCGGTCGCAGAGCATTCGCCGCGCACCGCGACCTTCCAGCACGTGGCGGACCTGCGCCTTCGCCCGCTCGCGCCGCGCTCAGACCGTCACCCGCGCATCGACGACTGGGCCGAGCTCGGCGAGGCGATCGAGGCGTCGATCAGCTGAGCGCCTGCTCAAGGTCGGCGATCAGGTCGTCGACGTTCTCGACGCCGACGGAGAGGCGCACCAGGGCGTCGGAGATGCCCAGTTCTTTGCGCACGTGCGGCGGGATCGAGGCGTGGGTCATGATCGCGGGATGCTCGATCAGGCTTTCGACGCCGCCCAGGCTCTCGGCCAGGGTGAAGAGCTCGGTCCGCTCCAGCATGCGCCTGGCCGCTGACAGGTCGCCCTTGAGGATCACGGTGATCATGCCGCCGA
The DNA here is from genome assembly GCF_036264965.1 of Phenylobacterium sp. Taxonomy (GTDB): domain Bacteria; phylum Pseudomonadota; class Alphaproteobacteria; order Caulobacterales; family Caulobacteraceae; genus Phenylobacterium. The sequence goes on along the minus strand of NZ_DATAPY010000046.1, from coordinate 31,644 downwards.
AGCCGTGCATCTGGCGCGTGGCGAGCTCATGCTGCGGATGGCTCGCGAGGCCCGGGTAGATCACCGTCTCAATCGCCGGGTGCCCCTCCAGCCGCTCGGCGATGGCGGCGGCGTTGGAACAGTGGCGCTCCATGCGCAGCGCCAGGGTCTTCACCCCGCGCAGGGCCAGGAAGCTGTCGAACGGGCTGGCGATCGAGCCGACGGCGTTCTGCAGGAAGGTCATGCGGTCGGCGACCTCGCCTTCCGCGCCGGCCACCACGATGCCGCCCACCACGTCGGAGTGGCCGTTCAGGTATTTGGTGGTCGAGTGCATGACCAGGTCGAAGCCGTGCTCCAGCGGCCGCTGGCAATAGGGGCTGGCGAAGGTGTTGTCGGCCGCGATCATCACGCCATGTTTCTTGGCCAGCGCGGCCAGCGCGTCGAGGTCGGCCAGGCGCAGCATGGGGTTGGTCGGCGTCTCGACCCAGATCAGCCGCGTCTTCGGCCCGATGGCGGCCTCGACAGCGGCAGTGTCGGCCAGATCGACGAAGCTGAAGGTCAGACCTGCGGACTTGCGGCGCACCTTGTCGAACAGGCGGAAGGAGCCGCCGTAGAGGTCGGACGAGGCGATGACGTGGTCGCCGGCTTCCAGCATGTCGAGGATCGTGGCGATGGCCGCCAGGCCCGAGGAGAAGGCGTAGCCTTTCACGCCGCTTTCCAGGTCCGCCACGCAGCGTTCGAAGGCGAAACGGGTCGGGTTCTGGCTGCGGGAGTATTCGAAGCCCTTGTGCACGCCCGGGCTCTCCTGGGCGTAGGTCGAGGTGGCGTAGATCGGCACCATCACCGCCCCGGTCGTGGGGTCCGGATGCTGGCCGGCGTGGATGGCGCGCGTTTCGAACGCCAGCCGATTGGAACCGTCGGTCATGAGGTCTCCGGTCTCGCTGCGAGGCGCGTCAGGCGCGGCGCAAATGGTTGATCAGGTCGACGCGGGTGATCAGGCCCAGGAACTCTCGACCATCGAGGACGATGGCCACCTCGTCGCGCTCGAAGATGGGGATCAGCGCGTCTAGCGGCTCGTTGGCCTGCAGGGTGTTGAGCTTGGCGACCATGGCGGTGGCCACGGAGTCGCCGAACCGCTCCGGCCCGCCCTCGACAGCCGCCAGCAGGTCGCTCTCGTCCAGGAGGCCGATCAGCCGCCCGTCGTCCAGCACCGGGAGCTGGCTGACATCGGCGGTGCGCATGCGCTTGTAGGCGGTGTCCAGGGTGTCGTCGGGCCCCACGGTCTCGGCCCCGCCCAGCTGAGCATTGCGGGCGACGAGGTCGCGGAGCGCGCCGGTGATCGGCCGGTCGGTCAGGCCCTGGTCGGCCAGCCAATGGTCGTTGAAGACCTTCGAGAGGTACTTGTTGCCGCTGTCGCAGACGAAGGTCGCCACCCGTTTGGGCGTGGTCTGGGCCTGGCAGTAGCGCAAGGCGGCAGCCAGCAGGGTGCCCGACGACGACCCGCCGAGGACCCCGGCCTTGGACAGCAGGTCGCGGGCGGCGTTGACGCTCTCGCGGTCGGTGACGGCGAAGGCGTTGCCCTTCCTGACCAGCGACAGGTCGCAATTGTCGGGGACGAAGTCCTCGCCGATGCCCTCGACGATCCAGGAGCCCGCCTCGACCGTCTCGCCCCGGTTGACCAGCGGCTCCAGCACCGAGCCCGCCGGGTCGGCCAGGACCATTTCGGTCTTGGGGCTGACCTTCTTGAAATAATGACCGAGGCCCGAGAGCGTGCCGCCGGAGCCGACGCCGACCACAATGGCGTCCACGTCGCCGTCGAGCTGTTCGAAAAGCTCCGGGCCGGTGGTGGTCTCATGGGCCTTGGGGTTCGCCGGGTTGGAGAACTGGTTCATGTAGACCGCGCCAGGCATGGCGGCGGCCAGGCGCTGGGCGATGTCTTGGTAGTAGTCCGGGTGGCCCTTGCCGACGTCGCTGCGGGTGATGCGCACGTCGACGCCCAGGCCGCGAAGGTGCTGGATTTTCTCGCGGGCCATCTTGTCTGGCACCACCAGCACCAGGCTGTAGCCCTTCAGGATGCCGACCTGAGCCAGACCGAGGCCGGTGTTGCCGGCGGTGGCTTCGATGATCGTCCCGCCGGGCTTCAGCCGGCCATCGGCCTCAGCGGCTTCGATCATGGTGCGCGCGATGCGGTCCTTGATGGACCCGCCGGGATTGGCGCTCTCCAGCTTGGTGAACAGGCGGCAGGGGCCGCAGTCGAACATGCCGGTCAGCTCCAGCACCGGCGTGCGGCCGATCAGGTCCAGCGCCGAGGTCACCGGGGCGGGCGCATGGGTGTCGGGCGTGGAGGTCTTGGCGGCGGGCATCATCGGAAACCGACTCCGTGCGAAGGGTCCATCACTACCCCACCTGGGCTCAACGCAACATCCTTGCGCTGAGATGCGGACGCCGGCGGCTATTGCTCACCCGGCCGGAGGTGCTAGGGCACGCCCATGTCCATCAACATCCAGATTTGGGTCGAAATCTCTCACCAGGCGTCGTTTCGCGCCGGCGGCTGGGCCTATGTGCTCAGCGAGGGCAGTTCACGGCTGGGCGCGGCCGGTGGGGATCGCAGCGTCACGGCCGAGCGGATAGCGCTCTCGGCCCTCGTCGCGGCCGTGACCGCCGCGCCGGCGGGCGCAATCGTCGAGGTCCGCAGTGCGAGCCCCGCGGTGCTGGCCGCCGCCAGGCGCCTAAGCCCTGGCGCGGAGTCGCCGGAGGAGGACCTCGACCTCTGGGCGCTGCTCTCCGCGGCCCTGGCGGCGCGCAAAGTGCGGTTCTCCGCCACGGCCAACGAGCCCCGCTCGCCCAGCGCCTTCGCGCTGGCCTGGGCGGAACTGGCCCGCGACAAGGGCAAGACCGCGCCGTTCAAGGCGGTGATCCCCAAGGCCAACCTGGCGAAGGCCGGCGTGCCGGCCTAGGAAGGAATCCGGCGGCTCGGCCTTAGGCGGCCCGGTCGCAAATCCGGTATACCACCGCCATGATCCGGATCGGCGTGGACTTCGGGGGAACCAAAATCGAGGCGGCGGCGCTGGACGCGCATGGCCGCTTCCAGGCTCGCGTGCGTGCGCTATCGCCGGGCAGTTACGAGGCCAGTCTGGAGACGGTGCGCGACCTGATCGCCGAGGCGGAACGGCAGGCGGGCGTCAGCGGGACCACCATCGGCGTGGGCATCCCCGGCTCGCCGTCGCCGGCCACCGGCCAGATCCGCAACGCCAACACCACGCACCTCAACGACAAGCCCTTGCAAGCCGATCTGGAGCGGGTCTTGGGGCGCCCGGTGCGCCTGGCCAATGACGCCAACTGCTTTGCCCTATCGGAGGCGACGGACGGCGCGGGCGCGGACTCCCACGTCGTGTTCGGGGTGATCATCGGCACCGGCTGCGGCGCGGGCGTGACGGTGGCGCGCCAGGTGCTGGCCGGCCACAACGGCATCGCCGGCGAGTGGGGCCACACACCCCTGCCCTGGCCGCGGCCCGACGAGCTGCCGGGACCCGGCTGCTTCTGCGGGCGGCTGAACTGCCTGGAGAACTGGATCAGCGGCCCCGGCTTCGCCCGGGCGCATGGGACGGATCGAAGCGCGCATCAGATCGTCGAGGCCGCGGCGCGCGGCGAACCGGCCGCCATGGCGTCGCTGGACGACTACATCGACCGTCTCGCCCGCGGCCTGGCAGTGATCGCCGACATCCTGGACCCGGATGTGATCGTGCTGGGCGGCGGGATGTCGAACGTCGAGGCGCTTTACCCTCGGCTGCCGGCCGCGATCGGCGGGTATACATTCAGCGACGTCTTCACGACGCCCGTCCGCAAAGCGCTGCACGGCGACTCCTCCGGCGTGCGGGGCGCGGCCTGGCTCTGGCCGCTCCCGTGAAGGCTTTCTGCCGCGACTGCTTCTGGCAGGGCGAGCAGGCCGTGCGGCGCTGTCTCGACTGCGCCTCGCCCCGTGTCGTGGCGCATCAGGAACTGGGCGACCTGGCCATCGCCCACATGGACTGCGACGCCTTCTACGCCTCGGTGGAGAAGCGTGACCGGCCGGAGCTGCGCGACCGCGCGGTGATCGTCGGCGGCGGCAAGCGGGGCGTGGTGACCACCTGCTGCTACATCGCCCGCATCAAGGGTGTGCGGTCCGCCATGCCGATGTTCAAGGCGCTGCAGCTCTGCCCCGAGGCCGTCGTCATCAAGCCGGACTTCAGCAAGTACCGGTTCGAGAGCAAGCGTATCTTAGGGCTGGCCGGCGAGCTGACGCCGCTGATCCAGAACCTGTCGCTGGACGAGGCCTGGATGGACCTGTCGGGCACCGCGCGGTTGCACAAGGCGCCGCCGGCCATCACGCTGGCCCGGCTGCAGGCGCGGATCGAGGCGGAGACCGGGCTCACCGTCTCCATCGGACTGTCGGCCAACAAGTTCCTGGCCAAGATCGCCTCTGAACTCGACAAGCCGCGCGGCTTTTCGGTGATCGGCGGGGCGGAGGCGCAGACGTTCCTGGCGCCCAGGCCGGTCCGGATCCTGCCCGGCGTCGGCCCGGCGATGGTGGCGAGCCTGGACAAGGCGGGCTTCCGGACCGTGGGCGACCTGGCCCGCGCGGATCTGAAGGTACTGGCCGAGCGGTTCGGCAGCCATGGCCTGCGCCTCTCGCGCCTGGCCCACGGCCAGGACAGCCGCCCGGTGAACCCCAGCGAAGAGCGCAAGGGGATCAGCGCCGAGACCACCTTCAACGAGGACCTCACAGCGCTTGGCGACCTGGAGGACGTGCTGGCCGAGCTCGCCGAGAGGGTGGCCCGCCACGCCCGCGCCGACGGCTTGGCCGGCCGGGTGGTGACCCTGAAGCTCAGGACCACCGACTTCCGCATCCACACGCGCCGTCGGACCATCCCGGTGCCGACCCAGACCGCCAAGACCCTGTTCAGCGTTGGGCGCGAATTGCTGGCCAAGGAGGCGACGGGCCGGCCCTACCGCCTGATCGGCATTGGCCTCGCCGAACTGATCGAAGCCGCGGCGGTGGAGGACGACTTCTTCGCCGGGGACGAGCGCCGCGCCTTGGCCGGCGAAAAGACCCTCGACGCCCTGCGCGCCCGCTTCGGCGCCGGCGCGGTGACCTCAGGGCGCATTTTTCGGGCAAAGGGCGTCACAAAACGCGACTGACGTCCTAAACCGAATGGCAATACCGCCCAATTATCCTGGGCGTCGACGGTTTCGCTAGGCGCCGTGACGATTCGACCCTTCCAAATGGGTCGGGTTTGCATATCTAATCGATTGGCGGCGTTGCGGCAGCGCCGACAGGAGATCGATTGAATGGCCGATCGTAAAATGGGTGATCAGGACACGGGCATCCGCTCGGCGGTCGTCACCCAAACGAAGCCCAAGACACAGAAGCCCTCGATGTATCGGGTGCTGATCTTGAACGACGACTACACGCCAATGGAATTCGTCGTCTATGTGCTTGAGCAGTTCTTCAATAAGTCGCGCGAAGACGCGACTCGGATAATGCTTCACGTCCATCAACACGGCGTGGGGGTGTGTGGGGTGTTCACCTACGAGGTGGCGGAAACAAAAGTAGCCCAGGTCGTTGATACGGCGCGGCGGCATCAACACCCGCTGCAGTGCACCATGGAAAAGGACTAGAGGCCTTTGCCTTCATTTTCGCGCCCCCTTGAGGAGTCTCTTCATCGCGCCGTGGCCTACGCCAACCAGCGCAAGCATGAATACGCGACCCTCGAGCATCTTCTTCTCTCCCTCGTCGACGACGAGGACGCCGCCGGCGTCATGCGGGCGTGCGACGTGGACCTGGGCGCCCTTCGGACCACCCTGACCAACTACGTGGACACCGAACTGCGCTCACTGGTCGTGGACGACGGCGAGGACGCCAAGCCCACCGCGGGCTTCCAGCGCGTGATCCAGCGCGCGGTCATCCACGTGCAGTCCTCCGGCCGCGAGGAGGTCACCGGCGCCAATGTGCTGGTGGCGATCTTCTCCGAGCGGGAGAGCCACGCCGCCTACTTCCTGCAGGAGCAGGATATGACCCGCTACGACGCGGTCAACTACATCGCCCACGGCATCGCCAAGAAGGCGGGCGCCACGGAAGCCAAGCCCGTGAAGGGCGCCTCGGACGACGAGGACAAGCCCACCGTCAAGACCGGCGGCGAGGCGCTGGAAGCCTACTGCGTCAACCTCAACGAGAAGGCCAAGCAGGGCAAGGTCGACCCGCTGATCGGCCGCTCGGCCGAGGTGGAGCGCTGCATCCAGATCCTCTGCCGGCGCACGAAGAACAACCCTCTGCTGGTGGGCGACCCCGGCGTGGGCAAGACGGCCATCGCCGAGGGCTTGGCGCGCAAGATCGTCAACAACCAGGTGCCTGAGGTCCTGGCCGGCTCGACCATCTTCTCCCTGGACATGGGCTCGCTGCTTGCCGGCACCCGCTACCGCGGCGATTTCGAAGAGCGCGTGAAGCAGGTGGTCAAGGAACTGGAGAACCACCCCGACGCGGTGCTGTTCATCGACGAGATCCACACGGTGATCGGCGCGGGCGCCACCTCGGGCGGGGCGATGGACGCCTCCAACCTGCTCAAACCCGCTCTGGCGTCGGGCACCCTGCGGTGCATGGGCTCGACCACCTACAAGGAATTCCGCCAGCACTTCGAGAAGGATCGCGCCCTCGTCCGCCGGTTCCAGAAGATCGACATCAACGAACCGACCATCGACGACACGATCAAGATCCTGAAGGGCCTGAAAATCTACTACGAGGAGTTCCACAAGCTCCGCTACACCAACGACGCCATCAAGGCGGCGGTGGAGCTGTCGGCCAAGTACATCAACGACCGCAAGCTGCCGGATAAGGCCATCGACATCATCGATGAGGCCGGCGCGAGTCAGATGCTGCTGCCCGAGGGCAAGCGGAAGAAGATCATCGGCCTGAAGGAGGTCGAGGCGGTCGTCGCCAAGATCGCCCGCATCCCGCCGAAGTCGGTCTCCAAGACCGACACCGAGGCGCTGAAGCAACTGGAAAGCGATCTGAAGCGCGCGGTCTACGGCCAGGACGACGCCATCGACCAGCTGTCCGCGGCCATGAAGATGGCCCGGGCAGGCCTGCGCGACGCCAACAAGCCGATCGGCTCCTACCTCTTCTCGGGCCCCACCGGGACCGGCAAGACGGAGACCGCCCGCCAGCTGGCCTCGACGCTGGGCATCGAGCTGCTGCGCTTCGACATGAGCGAATATATGGAGCGCCACACCGTCAGCCGCCTGATCGGGGCGCCTCCCGGCTACGTGGGCTTCGACCAGGGTGGTCTCCTGACCGACGCCGTCGACCAGCACCCGCACGCGGTCGTGCTGCTTGACGAGATCGAGAAGGCCCACCCGGACGTCTACAACATCCTCCTGCAGGTCATGGACCACGGGGCCCTGACGGACTCGAACGGCAAGAAGATCGACTTCCGCAACGTGGTCCTGATCATGACCACCAACGCCGGCGCCGCCGACGCCCAGCGCAACTCCATCGGCTTCGGCCGCGGGAAGCAGGACGACGAGGCCGAGGAAGCGATCAAGCGGGTGTTCACGCCGGAATTCCGCAACCGCCTCGATGCGGTGGTGGCCTTCAAGTCGCTGACCCCGGAGATCATCCGCCAGGTCGTGCAGAAGTTCATCATGCAGCTGGAGGCCCAACTCGCCGACCGTCACGTGACCATCGAGACGACCGACGATGCGGCCGACTGGCTGGCGAAGAACGGCTTCGACGAACTCTACGGCGCCCGTCCGCTGGGCCGGGTCATCCAGGAGAACATCAAGAAGCCGCTGGCCGACGAGATCCTGTTCGGCAAGCTGGTCAAGGGCGGCCACGTCAAGGTGGTGCTGCGCGACGGCAAGCTCGCCTTCGACATTGAGGGCGACGACCACGAGCCGGGCGCTCCGGTCATCGAAAGCCCGGCGCAGGACAAGGCCGAGGCCCTCACGGTCGAATAGCCGATGCTCGCTTCAGATACGGAAAGCCCCGGGTCCGCGCCCGGGGCTTTTTCGTGGGTGCGCTAGCTGATCTTCGCCGCGATCTGCTCGGCCAGGATCTTCAGCTCCGCCGGATCGGCCATTCCGCCGGCCGCGTGGCGGCCGAGCGGGACGCCCTCCCAGCGCGGGATGATGTGGAAGTGCAGGTGGAAGACGGTCTGCCCGGCCGCGGCGCCGTTGAACTGGGTCACCACGATGCCGTCGGGACTGAGGGCGGCGCGTACGGCGCGGGTCACCCGCTGGACACCCAGGATCACGTGGCTCAGCACCGCCGGGTCCTCGTCCATCAGGTTGCGGGCGGCCGAGTGTTTGGGGATCACCAGGGTGTGGCCCCGGGCTTGCGGAAAGACGTCCATCAAGGCCAGGACGTGGTCGTCCTCGAACACCTTGGCGGCCGGCGCCTCACCGCGCAGGATCTTGGCGAAGATGTTGCCGCCGTCGTAGGTCCCGTCCAAGCTCATGCGCGTCGCTCCTGATTGGAGCTGTCGTAGCAAATCGCTCTGGAGGGTGGAACGATGACCACCGCTGACTCAAAGCCCTTGGCGCCGCCGCCGGGCCTGACGCCCCGCCAGCAGAAGTGGTTCGCTTCGGTGCAGGCGAGCCTTGAGCGCGACACCGGCAAGACCCTGGACGAGTGGGTGGCGATCGCCAGGACCTGTCCGGAGACCAAGGAGCGCGCCCGGGCCGCCTGGCTCAAGGAGCGCTACGGCCTGCTACAGAACCGCGCGATGCACGTGCTGTCTGTGGCCTTCCCGTCAGCGGCGGGTTGGGACGAGCCAGAGAAACTGAAGGCGGCGCTGTGGACCGATCCTCAGGCCACCGCGATCCTTGAGGCGCTGCAGGCGGCGGCCACAGCCCTGCCCGATGTGGTTATGGGCCAACGCAAGGCGTTCACCGCGTTCTCCCGCAAATTCCAGTTCGCCTCTATCAAACCCGCAAAGGCCGGCAAGGCGGTGCTCGGCCTGGCCCTGACGCCGCAGGACGATCCCCGGTTGGAGGCGCCGAAGAATGAGGGCTGGTCGGAACGGCTGAAGGCCAAGATGCTGCTGGAGAGCCCCGCCGACATCGACGCGGCATTGCTGAAGCAGGCGTGGGAGCGGAGTTAGCTTTCCGCCTTGAACGGCGAATATTCCTCGGTCAGCCACTCCATCTCCTGCTCGACGCCCGCTCGTTCCTGCATGACGAAGCGTTCGACGGGACCGCGGAGCGCGGGGTCGGCGATGTAGTGGGCGGAATAGACGGGGCTGGGCAGATAGCCGCGGGCGATCTTGTGCTGGCCTTGGGCGCCGGCCTCGACGCGGGCCAAGCCGTGCCCGATCGCCCACTCGATGGCCTGGTAGTAGCAGAGCTCGAAGTGCAGGAAGGGCACGTCCTCCACGCAGCCCCAGTTGCGGCCGTAGAGGCAGTCGTCGCCGATCAGGTTGAGCGCCCCGGCGATCCAGCGCCCCTCACGCCGGGCCATGATCAGCAGCACGCGATCAGCCATGCGCGCGCCCAGCAGGGAGAAGAATTGGCGCGTCAGATAGGGCCGGCCCCACTTGCGCGAACCGGTGTCCATGTAGAAGCCGAAGAAGGCGTCCCAGTGCTCTTCGCCGAGATCCGCGCCGGTCAGACAGAGGATCTCAAGCCCTTCGATGGCGTCGCGCCGCTCGCGCTTGATGGTCTTGCGCCGGCCTGAGGAGAGCGCGGCCAGGAAGTCATCGAAGGTGACATAGTCCCGGTTATGCCAGTGGTATTGCTGGCCCTCGCGCAGGGCCAGGCCCTGCTCGCCCATCCAGCGCCACTCGTCCTCGGTGGGGAAGTTCACGTGGAAGGACGAGGAGCCGTAACGCTCGCAGAGCGTCAGCGCGCCGCCCAACAGGAACCGCCGCGCCTCGTCGACATCGACGTCGGGTCGCGCCAGCAGCCGCGGTCCCGTCGCCGGCGTGAAAGGCGCCGCGGAGAGCAGCTTCGGATAGTACTGGCCCCCGGCCCGCTCATAGGCGTCCGCCCAGGCGTGGTCGAAGATGTACTCGCCCTGGCTGTGGGACTTCCGATAGAGCGGCATGACCGCGGCCACCGCGCCGTCCTCGTCCTCGATCGCCAGATGCTGCGGTCCCCAGCCGGTGCGTTCGACGGCGCAGTTCGACTCCTCGAGCGCGTCCAGGAAGTCGTATTGGATGAAGGGGTTGCCGACATAGGCCGGGTTGGATGCGCAGGCGTCCCAGGCCTCGCGGCCGATCTCGGCGATGCGCCGGCAGATGCGAACCGCCGGTTTCAGGCTCACACGCAAACCCTTAGCAAGGGGCGAACCCCTCGAAGATCAGGTTGTCGCAGCTGTCACGGATCGCCTCCCATTGGGCCGGATCCCGCACGGTCCAGGCGACGATGGGCAGGCCCTCGATGCGCAAGCCGCTGGCCTGTTGGCTGGGAAGCATGTCGAGGCCGAGCGCCAGGAAGTGCGGCTTGGCGATCGCCACATGCTCCAGGCGGGCAAAGCTCTTGCGCTGGTCGTCGGACAGGTGCGGCGCGCGCTTGTAGGAATAGGAGTCCAGCCCGCGCATCACACCAGGGAACCGCTCGGCAAACCAGGCGTGCGAATAGGGATTGAAGCCGATCACGCAGACTGGCCCCGCGTGGTCGATGATGATCTCGTGGGTGCGCTGCTCCAGCGGCCCCACGTGGCCATAGGGCGTCTTGAGCTCGATGTGGACCATGGCCCGGCGGCCGACCAGGGCCAGGGTCTCCGGCAGGGTCGGGATGCGCTCGTCCGTGCCCTTCAGGCGCAGTTCAGCGAGTTCGGCGGCGGTGCGGTCGCAGAGGCGGCCGGGCGCGCCGGTCATCCGCTCCAGGTCGTCGTCGTGGAAGACCATGGCCTCGCCGTCGGCGGAGAGCTGGACGTCCAGCTCGATGCCGTAGCCGGCGGCGCAGGCGGCCTGGAACGCGCCCAGGGAATTCTCCGGCGGACCGTCGGGGCCCCATAGGCCGCGGTGGGCTATGGCCGGCTCGAAGAGCCGCTCCCAGGCCTCGCCGAATCGTTCCTTCACGAGGAGGCGCTCACGAGATGGCCACCACCGCGTCCACCTCCACGGCGAAGTTCATCGGCAGGCGGTAGACGCCAACGGCCGAGCGGGCGTGGCGGCCGGCGTCGCCGAACGTCTCGACCATGAGGTCGGAACAGCCGTTGATCACCTGGGGGATCTCGAAGAAGTCGGGGCCGGCCTGCACGAAGCCGCCCAGCTTCACCACACGGACCACCCGATCGAGGTCGCCCTCGCAGGCGGCGCGCATCTGGGCCAGCAGGGAAAGGCCGCAGAGCCGCGCGGCGGCGCGGGCCGCGGCCAGGTCAACGTCTTCGCCGACGACCCCCTTGATGCCGCCATTGGCGTCCAGCGACACCTGGCCGGAAATGTGGACGAGGTCGCCGACCCGCACGAAGGGCACGTAGTTGGCGACGGGGGCGTTCGGCTGCGGCAGGACAACGCCCGCGGCGGCCAGTCGGTCTTCGATCTGGGACATGGGCGCAGGTCTAGCGCCCTCCCCCCATTAGGAAAAGACCGGGCTTGCCAGGAAAAGGCGGCCGCATGAGAAAAGGCCCGGAGCGGGGGTGCTCCGGGCCTTCAAACCCATCGGCGGGACCCAAGAGGGTCGACCGCCGTACGCGGGCAACTTCTCTTAGCGAGCGGCTTGGACGCGCTCGACCATGGCGGTCACGCGCTCGTTCAGCGGCTTCATGCTATCCTTCACCGAGGCCGAAACGATCTCGGTCATGCGGCCCATTTCGGCCATGTAGGCTTCCAGCGCCGACTTGGCGTAGGAGGTCTGCAGTTCGACGACTTCCTGCACGCTCTTGGCGGCCGACAGCGACTTGGCGGCGGCGACCTGGCTTTCGAAGGAGGTCTTCGAGAAGGCCATGGCCTGCGCGCCCAGGGCTTCGGCGCCCTTGGTGGCGGCGGTCACCGAGGCGACGACGGCTTCCAGGTTCTTCTTGGAGTGCGCGTTGGCGTCGTTCAGGGCGGCGAGGGTCTTTTCCACGCCATCTTTGAAGGCGACGTTGGAGGCGGCGGTGAATTGGTCGACGGTGGTCTTCACGGCGTCGGTGGCGGCGGCCATTGGTCAACTCCTGGGTCAAGAGGTGCGGCGGACGCCGCGGGGGAATGGGACGGATCGAGGGCTGGGGGAGCCCGTTAAACGCAGGAGTCTTTTCTCATGTTGCAGTGCAGCAGTCAATGAGTTTTTGTGCAGTGCACAATGGCGTGATTTCCCCTTGGGAAGCGCCAGATTCGCGGCCGCCGCGGCGCGCCGCGACAAAAGAACCCATTCAACTGGTGTTTACTCTAATTTCAGCTTCAGGCTGTCATGCTAGTAAGATTCAAGGGCGGTCCAGCGGCCGTTCGCAAACCTTTGATTCGACGGACGAAGCATGATCCAGCACGCCCGCCGCCTGTTCCTAGCGTTAGGTCTGGCCGCGACCACAGCCCTCGGTTCCATCGCCACCCCGGCGAGTGCGCAGATCCCCTACTTCCAGAACCTGCTGGCCGCGTCGCAGACGAAGTATGCGGCGATCGTCGTGGACGCGAAGTCCGGCGAGATCCTCTACGCCAAGCACGCCGACAGCCCGCGCTATCCGGCGTCGATCACCAAGATCATGACCCTCTATCTGACGTTCGAAGCGCTGGCCTCGGGCAAGCTGCATCTGGACGACCGGGTAATGGTCTCGCCGCACGCCGCGGCCCAGGCGCCGACCAAGCTGGGCGTGCGCGCCGGCGATTCGGTCAGCGTCGAGGACGCCATGGACGGCATGGCCACCAAGTCGGCCAACGACATGGCCGTGGCCATGTCAGAGAAGCTGGGCGGCACGGAAAGCCGCTTCGCCGCCCTGATGACCCTGCGCGCCCAGGAGCTAGGCATGCAGAACACCCATTTCGTGAACGCCTCAGGCCTGCCCGATAGCCGCCAGCTGACCACGGCCCGCGACATCGCCATCCTGTCGCGCGCGGTGATGCGGGACTACCCGCAGTACTACAAGCTGTTCTCCATGCAGGAATTCCGCTTCCGCGGTCAGACCATCGCCAATCACAATCATCTGCTCGGCCGCATGCCGGGCGTGGACGGTCTGAAGACCGGCTTCACCAACGCCTCGGGCTTCAACCTGGCGGTCTCGGCTGTGCGCGACAACCGCCGCCTGATCGCCGTGGTCATGGGCGGGCCGACGACGGCGCAGCGCGACCAGAACGCCGAAGACCTGCTGCTCACCGGCTTCGACGTAATGCGCCGCCGCGGCCTGGGTGAGAAGATCGTTGTCGCCCAGAACCAGTTCGAGCCCACCGAGCTCAACGGCCCGGTGGTCCGCGCGCCGGTCGAACAGGGCGATGGCGACCAGGATGGGCTGAAGATCCAGCTGACCGGCGCGCCCGCCGCCAAGGCTCCGAAGATCGAGGTGGCCGGCGGCCGCGCCACGCTCACCAAGGCCAAGTGGGCCGTCCAGGTGGGCGAGTTCCGCTCCAAGACCGACGCCCACAAGCAGATCGCCCTGGTCGAGAAGAAGTTCGCCGACCACGTCGACGGGGCCCGCGGCGCCGCCGAGAAGGAAGGCCGCAGGTACAAGGCGGTGTTCACCGGCCTCAGCGAAGCCGACGCCAAGGACGCCTGCCACGCGATGAAGGCCAAGCGGCTGGCCTGCATGGTCATCGAACCGGCCTGAGGCGCACCTCGTCCATTCCTCCAACTCCGCTCATCCCGGCGAAGGCCGGGATCCAGATCTCAAAGCGGAATGGCGGATTGGAAGGACTCTGAATTCAAAGAACCCACGTCTGAGCGGTTCCATCTGGATCCCGGCCTTCGCCGGGATAAGCGGGAAAAGCTTGGGGTTTACTCCCGCAGCAACCGGTCTCGCGCGGCATTGAGTTGGGCGGCGAGGCCTGAGGTCCCGCCCTTGTCGGGGTGGGCCATGCGGATCAGGCGGCTGTAGGCGGCCTGGATCTCCTCCTGCGTGGCGTCAGGTCCGACGCCGAGGATCGAGCGGGCCTCCTTCAGGCTCATCTCGCTGGAAACCTGCGGCGGCTGCGGCGCGCGCGGCGCATTGATCCGCGCCGTGGTCACCAGCCACAGACCGAGGATCACCAGGACGATGGAGATCTCCCAGCCACCGCGCAGGCCCACGTAGGCCGCCGCGGCGAAGGCTGCGACCGAGAAGGCGCCTGACAGGAACCGCCACTCGCGCCGTTTCAACACAGTGCTGCCGCGGCCCAGCCCCACCAGGAACCATAGCAGCGCGGCCCCGAGGGCGAGGTAGAGCAGCACGGCTATTCCGCGGCGATCTGCTCGGCGTCGGAGAAGCCCGAGAGACCCAGGGCGGTCATCAGCGCCCGCAGCTCCTGGCGCGCCGCCACATGCTGCAGGGACATGACCACCGGGCGGATGGTCGGCGACAGGTCCGCCACCGTCAGGCCGAAGGGGAAGAGCTCCCGATAGATCACCCGATCGCGCAGGCCGGGGCCGATGCGGAAGCCGACCTTGCGGGAGAGCGTCTCGATCCGCTCTTCCAGGCGCTTGCGGTTGCGCGCCTCGGTGGGCGCCAGGCGGTTGCGCAGCACGACCCAGTCGATCTGCTTGCGGTCCTTCACGGCGCGGGCCTTGCGGCTGTTCCAGACCGTCTCCGAATAGAGGCTGTGGCGTTTCAGCTCGAGGGTCACCGGGTCGACGACGCCCAGCATGTCGAAGTCCACGAAGCTGTCGTTCATCGGCGTGACGATCAGGTCGGCCATGCCGTGGGCGGCGCGGCTGATCGCCGTGTCGCTGCCGGGGGTGTCGATCAGCACGAAATCGGCGCGCTCGCTGACATCGGCGAAGGCCTCCTCCAAGCGGGCGAGCGCCTCCTCATCGGTGGCGCGGGCCAGGGCTGCGCCATCGCTGCTCAGCGGGTGCTCCACCGGCATGGGCGCGGTGACGCCGTTCGCGTCGAGCCAGGCGCGGCGGTTGGCGAAGAAGTGCGAGGTCGACTGCTGGCGCAGGTCCAGGTCCAGCACCGCGACGCTGGCCCCCGCATGCAGCAGGGCGGTCGCGGTGTGGATGGCGATGGTGGACTTTCCGGCCCCGCCCTTCTCATTGCCGACCACGATGACACTGGCCTGCGGCATGTTCAGAACTCCTCAAGGGTCGGCCCTGCCCCAATTGCGACCGACTCACTTGCGTCTAGAGGAGCGCCCCAGCCGGAGTCCCGTCAACGCGCGCGTCGCCGCGCCCTGTGGAGAATCACCAGGCGCCGACCTCGCGCAGCTGCCGGGCCAGCTCGGTGGGCACGTCGCCGAAGGCCTCGATGGAGAGGTCCGGCGGGGCGTCCTTCGGCTCCAGATAGCGCCAGCCCTGGAAGGCGCGGCGCGGCGTCGGCGCGACGCGCAGCGGCGTCGGATCCAGCGTCACCTCGCAGCGGGCGGTCACGCCCTCGCCCACCGTGTTCACGTCCAGGATCGCCTGGCGGCAGAGGATCACGCCCTTGAACACCCGGTAGAGCGAGCCGCCGTCGATCAGCTCGGCCGCCCGTTTCGGCGTCTGGCGGGTGCGCATGATCCAGTGGCCGTCGGGGTCGTTGTGCGTCGCATGCCAGTCGATCAGTTCCTCGACCGTCGCCGCGCCGACGCAGAGCTTGATCATGTGCAGGGCCATGCCCCTTGGCTTACGGCCGGTCCGGCGATTTGACCAGTGGGCGGGACGCCGCTGGCCCATGGCGGCGACTCTGCGGCCACGTTAGGCTCCCGCCCCAGTGTCCCAGCTCCCAGACATCCCCGACGAGTCGGCGCTGGCGCGGCTCTTCCATCAGGAGCGCGTGCAGGCAGAGTCCGTTTGGTTCTCCCTGCCTGGCGGGGCGACCCTGTTCGCGGCCGGCGACACCTCCGATCAGCTCTATTTCGTCCGCGCTGGCCGGCTGGGCGCGTTCCGCCGCGAGCAGGGCCACGAGGTGCAGTTCCTCGGGGTGATCCGGCCCGGAGAACCGGCCGGCGAGATGTCGCTGATCGCCGGATCGCCGCACTCGGCCGACGTGGTCGCCTTGCGCGACTCTGAGATCATCGCGGTCCCACGCGAGGTCTTCCTGGAGGCCTGCGAGGCCGACACCGCGGTGATGATCGAGCTCGCCAAGCTGATGATGCTGCGCAGCCGCCAGGCGGCCACCCGCGGCGGGGTCGGCGAACCCTCGGTGTTCGGCTTCATCGCGCTGGGTTTCACGCGGCCCTTGCGCACCCTGGCTGAGCGGCTGGAAGCGGAGATCGGGCGGCTGGGCTACCACGTAACCACCATCGGGGTGGAGGCGCAGACCGCGCCCACGGAGTGGTTCTCCGACGTCGAGAAGACCCATGACTTCGTGCTCTATGTCGCCGAGGCCGACGATGGCGTGTGGCGGCAGGTCGTCGCCCGCCAGGTGGACCGGCTGTTCCGGGTGGGGCGCGGCGAGCGAGAGCCGCCCAAGGAGGCCGACGACATCCGCTCGCCCCTGCAGGACCAGCGTCTGGTGGACCTGATCCTGGTGCATCCGCCCGACCTGGAACGGCCGCAGGGCTCGGAGGCCTGGGTTGACGCGGCCCAGCCGGCGCGGCTGTTCCACATCCGCCGCGAGACCCCGGCGGATCTGCAGCGCCTGGCGCGCATCCTCACTGGCCAATCGGTGGGTCTGGTGCTGTCGGGCGGCGGCGCGCGGGCCTACGCCCACGTCGGCGCGGTGCGGGCCTTACGCGAACGCGGCGTGCCCATCGACTTCGTCGGCGGGGTCTCCATGGGGGCGGTGATCGCCGCCGGCGTGGCCATGGGCTGGAACGACGATGAGCTCGAAGTCCGCATCAAGGCGGCCTTCGTCGACACCAGCCCGCTGACCGACATCGCCCTGCCGCTGCTGGCCATGACCCACGGGCTGAAGGTCAACGAGCGGCTGGCCCACCACTTCGGCGACACCCAGATCGCCGACCTGTGGCTGCCCTTCTTCTGCCTGTCGTCGAACCTGACCACCGGCGCCTATCAGATGCACCGGCGCGGCCTGCTGCGCCGCGCACTCAGGGCCTCGGTCTCGCTGCCCGGCATCCTGCCGCCGGCGACCGACGACAACAATGTGCTGGTCGACGGCGCGGTGATGAAGAATTTCCCAGCTGACGTCATGCGCGCTAGCCAGCTCGGCCCCATCGTCGGCGTCGACGTCACCACCGGCCGCAGCATCACCGCCGACGACGTCGCCCGGCCCGCCTCCGTCTGGCGCTGGATCTGGTCAGGCGAATGGAAGAAGGGCCCGCCGATCGTCTCGCTGCTGATGCGAGCCGCCACGGTCTCGACCTCGCGGGACCTGACGGCCGCGCGGGACGCTACGGATGTGCTCGTCATGCCCGACACCTCGAAGGTGGAAATCCGCGACTTCAGCGCCTACGCGCCCGCCGTCGCCGAGGGCTATCGCGCGACCATCGAGGCGCTCGACAAGCTGGACCGCCCCGTCCAGGAGCTCCGCCGCCGCAGCAGCCTGGAAGAACTGGCGGCGCAGAAACTGGCGGGACCGGCGGTTCGCTGAAAATGCGTCATTGCGCCGTTTGCGCGAAGCCCCGAAGCGACCCATATTCGGGGTCCTTGCTCAGCAACTGAAAGGAGGTGATCCAGTGTCTCATAGTGAAAACCGCAGCCCGGTGACCGTGACCTGGACCTCCGCTTGCGGGGTCCGCGCCTAAGCCATTGATTGGTAAGGGGTCGCGCACCGCTCTGCGGTCCGACTATGGAAAGGCCGCTCTGGCGACGGGGCGGCCTTTCGCATGTCTGCGGCTTGCATTCCCGATCCCGCCTCGCGAAGGTCCGCCCAGGGATTCCAGGGGCCTTCAGGCATGTCGAAGTTGCGTTTCATCACCTTGTTGGCGCTGGCCGGCGCCTTGGCCCTGCCCGCCGCTGCGGCGCCTGCGAAAGACCTGGCGCGGCTGAAGGCCGAGGCGGCGCAGGTAACCATCGTGCGCGACGATTGGGGGATCGCCCATGTGCACGGCAAGACCGACGCGCAGGCCGTGTTCGGCATGATCTACGCCCAGGCCGAGGACGACTTCAACCGGGTGGAAGCCAACTACCTGACCTCGCTCGGCCGCACCGCCGAGGCTGAGGGCCAGGGCGCGATCTGGCAGGACCTGCGCCAGAGGCTGTTCATCGATCCAATTGACCTGAAAGCGAAATATGCCGCCAGCCCGGTGTGGCTGAAGGCGCTGATGGACGGCTGGGCGGACGGCCTGAATTACTATCTGGCGACCCATCCGGGGACGCACCCAAAGGTCATCACCCACTTCGAACCCTGGATGGCGCTCAGCTTCACCGAGGGCAGCATCGGCGGCGACATCGAGAAGGTGTCCCTTCCGGCCTTGGAGGCGTTCTACGGTAGCCCGCAGATCGCCGCGGCCAAGATGGAGCTCGCCGAGGCTGAAAGCCTGAAGTTCAAGGAGCCCGCGGGCTCCAACGGCATGGCCATTGGTCCGTCGATCACCAAGGACGGCCACGCCCTGCTGCTGATCAATCCGCACACCTCGTTCTATTTCCGCTCCGAGCTGCAGATGACCAGCGACGAGGGGCTGAACGTCTACGGCGCGGCGACCTGGGGCCAGTTCTTTATCTACCAGGGCTTCAATGACCACGCCGGCTGGATGCACACCTCTACCGGCGCCGACACGGTCGACGAGTTCGCCGAGACGATTCTGCGCAAGGGCGGCAAGCTCTTCTACCGCTACGGCGCGGAGGAGCGCCCGGTCGGCGTCTCGACCATCACCGTGCCCTACCGCACGCCGGAAGGAACGATGGCGGCCAAGACCTTCACGGTCTACCGCACCCACCACGGCCCGATCGTCCACGCCAAGGACGACAAGTGGATCGCCATGGCGCTGATGAACAAGCCGGTGGAGGCGCTGGAGCAGTCCTTCGGACGCACCAAGACCACCGACCTGGCCTCCTTCCTAAAGGTGGCGGAGCTGGCGGCCAATTCGTCGAACGACACCCTGTTCGCCGACACCAAGGGCGAGACGGCGCTGCTCTTGCCGCAGTTCATGCCCAAGCGCGACAACCGCTTCGACTATACGAAGCCGGTCGATGGCTCGAACCCCGCGACCGACTGGCGCGGCGTGACGCCCTTTACCGAGATGCCTAAGGTGATCAGCCCGTCCAATGGCTGGGTTTACAATTCCAACGACAGCCCCTGGCATGCGGCCGGGCCGAACAGCCCGAAGAAGGCCGACTTCCCGCGCTACATGGACCAGGCCGGCGACAACCCGCGTACGCCGCACGCGGTCCGCGTCCTGACCGGCCAGAGCGATTTCACCCTGGCCAAGCTGATCGCCACCGACTTCGACTCCTACCTGCCGGCCTTCGCGCGCCTGGTTCCGGGGCTCGTGGCCGCCTACGACGCCCTGCCCGCGAGCGATCCGCAGAAGGCCAGGCTCGCCGAACCTATCGCGGCCCTGCGCGCCTGGGACGACCGCTGGTCGGCCACCTCCGTCGAGACCTCCCTGGGCGTCGGCTGGGGCGAGGCCTTGTGGGCCAAGACCGCCGCCGACGCCAAGAAGGCGGGCATGCACGTAGACGACTACATGGCCGAGCGCGCCACGCCGGCCCAGAAGCTCGACGCCCTCGCAGAAAGCACCGACCGCCTGACCCAGGACTTCGGGACCTGGCGGACGCCCTGGGGCCAGATCAACCGGTTCCAGCGGGTCAACGACGACATCGTCCCGCACTTCGATGATGCGGCGCCGTCGATCCCCGTGCCCTTCGCCTCGGCCCAATGGGGCTCACTCGCCTCGTTCGGCGCCAAGCGCTATCCGGATACCAAGAGATACTACGGCTCCAGCGGCAACAGCTTCGTGGCCGTGATCGAGTTCGGCCCGCGCATCCGCGCCCGCGCCGTCACTGCCGGCGGCGAGAGCGGCGACCCGACGTCCAAACACTTCGCCGACGAAGCCAGCCGCTACGCCTCCGGCGACTTCCGGGAGGTCTACTTCTATCCGGACCAGCTCACGGGCCACACTGAGCGGACCTATCACCCCGGCGGGTGAGCCCGCCTAGCGGGCGGTCCAGCCACTGTCCCGCGCCGTCCGCTCGGCGGCGGCGTCGAGCGGCGCGCCGGCGATCAGACCG
The DNA here is from genome assembly GCF_036264965.1 of Phenylobacterium sp. Classification (GTDB taxonomy): domain Bacteria; phylum Pseudomonadota; class Alphaproteobacteria; order Caulobacterales; family Caulobacteraceae; genus Phenylobacterium. Next base: position 11,529 of record NZ_DATAPY010000046.1, on the reverse strand, counting down.
TCGACCGCCGCCAGGACGGCCGGCGGGGTGTCGGAGCCGGCGGTGCGGTAGGCGGTCGCTGCGGGCGGCGTCCAGGCGCTCACCGCGCGGGCCGTCCAGCGGCCGCCTTCGCGGCAGGCCACGCCCGCCAGCCGGTCGCTCGCGGCCTCGAAGGTGCGGCAATAGCCGGCCTGGGCGGTGCGGAAGGTCAGGCCCACCTTCACCGGTCCCGCGTCTGTCGCCAGCTGCGTGGTCAGGGCCCTGGCCAGGCCGCCTTGAGCCACCAGGGCGCCGTCGCGGGACGCGAGCGGCCCCTCAGCCGGCCGCACGGCAAGGCCCACCGCCAAGCCGACCACCAGGCTCGCCGCCAACGCCGCCCAGCCGCGCGGGCCGAACCGGAGTGCGGCCTGGTCGTTGGCCGCCTGCGCGGCGAGCGTCAGGGCCAGCGGCACGGGCTCGCTCAAGATGGGGTCGTAGGCGTCGGCCAAGCGGGTGCGCAGCGCGCGCTGGCGGGCGACCTCGGCGGCAATGTCCATGTCCGCGGCCATCTCGGCTTCGAAGGCCGCGCGGGCCTGCGGCGACAGCTCGCCGTCGACATAGGCGGCGATGGCTTCCGGCGACGGGCTCATGGCGCAGTCTCCCCAAGGTCGGCCAGCAGGGCGCTGCGGCCGCGCACCAGGCGGCTGGTGAGCGTGCCCTCGGGAACCTGCAGAACCGAGGCCGCCTCCTTGTAGGAAAGGCCTTCCACGAGCACGAGGGCCACCGCCAGGCGCTGGTCGTCAGGCAGGCGCGACATGGCGCGCGCCACCTCGCTCACGGCCAGGCGGTCCTCGACCGCCGCCGCGCCGGCGTCGCCCACCCGCTCGCCCGCTTCCTCCGGCGCGAGCACGGCGGTGCGGCGGCTGCGGGCGCGGGTTTCGTCGATCCAGGCGTTCTTCATAATGCGGAACATCCAACTGTCGAGGCGCGTCCCCGGACGCCATTGGCCACGGTGGCTGAGCGCCCGCTCGACCGTCGCCTGGACCAGATCATCGGCGTCGGCCGGGCTCCGCGCCAGCGCGCGCGCCAGCCGCCGCAGACGCGGCAGGAGCTCGACGATCTCATGGTCCAAGCCGTTCAAGGACTACCTTCGTCTCAAGGGATGAAACGTCCAAGCCGGCGCGTTTCATCCCGGAGCGCCGCAGAAAACGAAACGCGCCATGGCGCCAAGCGCTGCCTTGAGAGTTCTGTCAAACGTCATGTCCGCCCATCGGCCCCGTCCAGAACGTCTTCGCCTCGGCCGCGCGGCGCTGGCGGCGTGCGCGCTGCTCGCCGCTGGATCGCCCGCGCCCGCGCAGATCCTGCGCGGCGGCAGCGGGCTGGGACTTCCGGGTGCAGGCCTTCCCAGCCTGCCGTCGTTGCCGCGCGCGCCCACCCTGCCGACGACGACCCTGCCGGACGTGGCGGCCACCACCACCACGCTCTCCGACAGCGCGCTCTCGGCCGTCACCCGCGCCCGGGCGGCCGCCGCCCAGCGGCTGATCCACGACCACCGCGACCTGGTGGAGGCCGACGACCGCGGCCAGCCGGTGGTGCGCGGCGAGGCCCTGGGTCTTGGCGTCTCGGAAGCCGCCCTGGCGCGGCTGCGGGACGCCGGATTCACCGTGCGATCGGCCGGCGGCATCCCGGGGCTCGGCCTGCGCGCCGTGGTGCTTGGTGTTCCCCGCGGCGTCTCGGCGATCGAAGCCCTACAGCGTCTGAAAGCGCTCGATCCCACCGGGCAGTACGAGTTCAACCACCTCTACCAGCCAGCCGGGATGGTCGGCGCGGAAGGCTCCAGCGCCGTGGGCGAGGCGCCGGATGCCCATGACCGGGCCGTCGGCGTCATCGACAGCGCCGTGGCGGCGAGCCCGCCGATCCTGACCCACGTCCGCCTGGTGCAGCAGGGGTTCGCCCCGGGCGGAACCCGCGCCACGGCGCACGCCACCGCCGTGGCCTCCCTGATCGCCGGCGAGGGCCGCGGATTCCGCGGCGCCGCGCCGGGCGCCACACTCTATGTCGCCGACGTCTACGGACCGACCGCAGCCGGCGGCTCGGCCGAGGCGGTGGCGCGCGCCATGGGCTGGCTCGCCCAGATGCATACGCCGGTGATCAGCATCAGCCTGGTGGGACCGCCGAACCTGTTACTGCAGGCCGCCGTGCAGGCCCTGATCGCCCGCGGGCATTTGGTCGTGGCGCCCGTCGGCAACGATGGACCTGCCGCCCCGGCGCTCTACCCCGCCGCCTATCCAGGCGTGATCGCAGTGACCGGGGTCGGACCCGACCGGCGGCTGTTGCCGGAGGCCGGCCGCGGACCGCATGTGGACTTCGCGGCCCCTGGCGTGGTCGCCGCGGCCTCTCCGGGCGGCGGCGTGGCCACCGTGCGGGGCACGTCCTTCGCCGCGCCTATCGTGGCTGGAGAACTCGCTCAGCGGATGACCGCGCCGGACCCGGGCCAGGCGCAGGCTGCGGCAGCCGCCCTCGGCCGCGAAGCTTCCGCCCGCGATCCTGCGTTCGGACATGGCCTGGTGGGCGTCGACGTGCCGGCGCCGCCGACGGGGCGAACAGAAAAACGCTAGCCCGCGGGATGAAATCGCAGCCTGCCGTCGTTGGTCCTGCGTGATGCCACCAAACGACAGGAGATTTCTCATGCGCAAGACCGCAGTCCTCATCGCCTCGGCCCTCAGCGCCAGCCTTGCCTTCGCCACCGTCGCCGACGCGCAATTGCTGGGCGGCGGCGCGCGCGGCGGCCTCGGCGGCGGCCTGACCGGCGGGCTCGGCGGCCTCAGCGGCGGGCTGACCGGCTCGGCCAGCGGTGGATTCGGCGCCAATTCCGGCCGGCTGGGCTCCCAGGTCACCGACACCGCCGGCCGCGGCGTCGGCGTGGCGCGCTCCACCGCCTCCAAAGCCAAGACCAAGGCCGGCGACACTGTCGCCACGGGCGAGGCCACGGCCACAGGCGCGGCGCAACAGGCCCAGATGGCCGCCCAGGGCGCGGCTGTGACCGCGTCCGGCGCCGCCCAGAACACCGCGGCCAGCGCCCAGCAACAGGCGCAGTCGACGCTCAGCACGGCCAGTCAGACCGCCTCGGCCTCCGGCCAGGCGTCGGGCGGCGCCAGCGCCTCGCCGCGCAAGGGCAAGGCCGGCGCCTCGGCCGGCGGTTCGGGCTCCGGTGCGGTGAGCGGCGCCCCGCTGATCTCCGCCAGCGGCTCGGCCAATGGCTCGGCCAGCGGTTCTGCGTCGGCCCCGCACTAATCCGCCGACGCGGAGGCGCGCGCCTGGCTCTGGAGAGGCTCCTAGAGGAGCTTGCCGGACGCGCAGCAGAGGGGCCGCCGAAGCAATTCGGCGGCCCTTCACCTATTCGCAGAGCTTAGAACGAGACGCAGGACGCTTGGGTGATCAACAGCACGGCGTCCTGGTGGAAGCGGCCCTTGTAGGCATTCCGGACGGCGTCGATCCGGCCCGACATGTCGCGGCCCTTGGGCAGGACGATCAGCACCACCTTCGAAGCCTCGCGGATCAGTTTGTTCTCGTCGCCCCGCCACTGGCCGCCGCCGTCCAGGACGGTCAGGCCGTCGGGGAACTTCGGCGTCAGTTCTTTGTCGATGAAGGCCTGGAAGTCGACCTCGCTGACGCCGGGCTTGTCGCCGATGTTGCGCCCGAAGAAGAGCTGGGCGGTGCGCCGCGCTTCCTGTCCCGTCGGACAGGCCATGGCGGCCTCTGGAGGAGGACGCGGCGGAGGCGTGCTGGCGCAGCCGGCCAGGCTGGCCAGCCCCAACACGACGACAATGGCCCCCGGAGCCCTCATCCGCCGATCAGCTCCCGTCCGATCAGGAAGCGCCGAATCTCGTTGGTGCCGGCGCCGATGTCATAGAGCTTGGCGTCCCGAACGAGTCGTTCCACCGGAAATTCCTTCGTATAGCCGGCGCCGCCCAGCGCCTGGACCGCCTCCAGCGAGACCCGCACGGCGTTTTCGCTGGCCATCAGGATGGCGCCGGCCGCATCGAACCGCGTGGTCATGCCTGCGTCGCAGGCCCTGGCCACCGCGTAGACGTAAGCCCGCGCCGAGTTCAGCGCCACATACATGTCCGCGATCTTGCCCTGCATGAGCTGGAAGGAGCCGATCGGCTTTCCGAACTGCTTGCGGTCGCGGACATAGGGCAGGACCACATCCAGGCAGGCCTGCATGATGCCGAGCGGCCCCGCGGAGAGCACGGCGCGCTCATAGTCCAGCCCGCTCATCAGCACGCCCACGCCGCCGTTGTAGGGGCCCATGACGTTTTCTTCCGGGACCTCGCAGTCCTCGAACACCAGCTCGGCGGTGTCGGAGCCGCGCATGCCCATCTTGTCGAGCTTCTTGGAAACGCTGAAGCCCTTGAAGCCCTTCTCGATCAGGAAGGCGGTGATGCCCTTTCCGGAGGCCTCGGGGTCGGTCTTGGCATAGACCACCAGGGTGTCGGCGTGCGGGGCGTTGGTGATCCAGAACTTGGTCCCGCTCAGGACGTAGCGGTCGCCGGTCTTGCGGGCTGTGAGCCGCATGGAGACCACGTCAGACCCCGAGCCCGCCTCGCTCATCGCCAAAGAACCCACATGCTCGCCGCTGATCAGGCCCGGCAGGTAGCGCCGCTTCTGCTCGTCTGTCCCCCAGCGGCGGATCTGGTTCACGCAAAGGTTGGAGTGGGCGCCATAGGAGAGGCCGACCGAGGCGGAGGCGCGGGAGACCTCCTCCATCGCCACCACATGCTCCAAGTAGCCCAGGCCCAGGCCGCCGAACTCTTCCTCGACAGTGACGCCATGCAACCCCAGCTCGCCCATCTGCGGCCACAGCTGGCGCGGGAAGGTGTTGGTCTCGTCGATCTCGGCGGCGATCGGGGCGATCTTGTCGGCGGCGAAGCGCGCCGTGGTCTCGCGGATGGCGTCGGCGGTCTCGCCGAGGCCGAATTCCAGGCTGGGTCCGTGGTTGGGGATCATGGCGGGGGCTTAGCATGCGCCGTCCGCAGTCGCGAGGGCGCCAGCCGCTAGTGGCGGTCCCGCGCCTGGCGTTCGGCCGCGCGGCCGAGCCGTTCGAGCAGGAGATAGACTGCCACCACGAAGAAGCCGACGCCGGCGATCCCCGCCAGGCCGCCCACCAGCCTGGGTCCCATCAGGCCGCCGGCGGCGCGGGCATAGGTCGCCCAGAAAATGCCGCCGCCAAAGAACACCAGACCCAGCGCAGCCAGGGCCAGCAGGGTCAGCACGCCGCCCTGCGGCCGCACCGGCAGCGGCTGGACGACGGGTGCCTCGAAGTCCGGCGGCGCGGCGTCGTCGATCACCACGCGGTCTTGGGCGAAGGGGTCTTCGTCATAGAGCGGCACATCGGCGAAGGACGCTTCCTCGATGACGTCCAGATCCGGATCGTCGAACAGACTGCCGCCGCGCGGCTCGTCGTCTTCGGTCTCGATGCGGGAGCGCCAGGGTTCCAGCGGGGCGTGCGGCTCAGGTTCGGGCTCGGGTTCCGGCGCCCGCAGGAAAAACGGCACCGGGTCCTCGAAGGGCGGCGGCGGGGCGGTTGGCGCTTCGGCCCGAGGCTCTTCCGGCGGCGCTCCGAAGTCGGCCTGGGGATGCGGCGCGTCCGGGATGTGCTCGGGGTGGACGCGGTCCTCCTCCGTGACGGGCGCTTCGCCGGGCTCCTGGAAGATCGTCGACAGGCGCGCGGTGACCGCCTCCGCCGCCGTCTTGGCGGGCCCCTCGCCATCCTCGTCGTCGGGGGCGACCGGCCGCGGCGTGGGCTCGCCCTCGCGGCGCACGACCAGCTGGTCGCCCTCCAGCTCGGCGGTGACTTCCACCGGGGCCTGCAGCGGGACAAGGTCCCGGGCGTCGGTGTCAAGCAGCGGCTTCAGGATCGGCGATGGCGCCGGAACCCAGGCCTCGCCCGGCGGAGTCAGGAACAGGGTCTTCTCGACCGAGCGGCGGCGGACCAGGGCGTCGATGACGATCCGCTCGCCGCCGACATTGGCCTTGCGCCACAGCTCCATCTCGCAGGCGGCCTGGATCACGGCGCCTTCGTTCAGCCGTTTCAACACGCCGGACTGATGAAAGCTGTCGAGACCGATGTTGAAGACGAAGGAGGCGAGCGCGTCGAACTGGTTCTGGTTCAGCGGCGTGAACACCGCCTCGTTCAGCGCGTGGCCCACACCGATCAGGTCGTAGAGCAGCAGGGCCTCGGCGTCGTCGCCGGAGACCTCCGCGCCCTGGCGGGCGGTCAGGGTGTGGCCATGGCCGATCGTCCAGCGCCCATCGGGCAGCTGGGCGGCGGTCTGGCGATAGCCCTCGAACCGCTTGATCAGCTCAAGCGCAGTCCGGGACGCACGATGGCGAGGCTCCATACCCTCTGACCCAAGTTGACACACGCACGAAGGCGCTGAGGCTTACCGGCAAGTCCTGGGCCGGTAGGCTTACTTGGGTCAATCCTTACAACAGGATAAGCGCGGCAATTCCCAGCAAAGCTAAGAAACCGAAGAAGTCAGTCATGAAGGTGACCACCACCGACGACGACACCGCCGGGTCGCGTCCGAACCTGTCCAGGGCGAGCGGCGCGAGGATGCCGCCCAGGGCGGCGACGAACAGATTGGCGATGATCGCCAGGAATACCACTAGCGACAGGCGCCAGTCGTGCTGCCAGACGAACAGGCCGGCGCCGAGCACAAAGCCCACGGCCGCGCCGTTGAGCAGGCCCACCACCAGTTCGCGGATGATGATCCGCGCGGCGTTCGCGGCGTTCAGCTCCTTGCTAGCGATGGCCCGAACGGCGACCGTCAGCGCCTGGGTCCCGGCGTTGCCGCCCAGCGAGGAGACGATCGGCAGCAGCATGACCAGCACGACGATCTTGGCGATCATCGGTTGAAAGGGGCCGATGACAATCACCGCGAGCGCTTCGGTGACAAGGTTGATCAACAGCCATGGCAGGCGGGATTGCACGATGCCGAGAAAGCCGGCGTCGCGGCCCGCGTCGGACACGCCGGCCAGGGCCAAGATATCCTCCTCGGTCTCTTCTTGGATGACGCCGACGATGTCGTCGACGGTGATCTGGCCCACCAACCGGCCGCCCGGTTCGATGACCGGCGCCGAGATCAGCCGGTACTTGTCGAAGATGTAGGCCACCTCTTCCTGGTCCATATCGACCGGGATTTCCGTGACCTGCTCCATGATCTGGGCGAGCGGCGTGTCGCGCTGGGCGCGTAGTAGGTGGCTGACCGGACAGGCGCCGACCGGCTTGTAGGCCGGGTCCACGACATAGACGTCGAAGAACAGCTCCGGCAGTTCCTGGCCCTCCCTGCGGAGGTAGTCGATGGTGTGGCCGACGGTCCAGAACTGCGGCGCAGCCACCACCTCGCGCTGCATGAGGCGCCCGGCGGTCTCGTCGTCGTAGGCCAGCGTGGTCTCAATGGCGGCCCGCTCGACCTCGGGCATGGCGGCCAGCACCTGGGCGCGCTTGTCGGCCTCCAGGTCGTCGACGACGTCGGCGGCGTCGTCGCTCTCCATCTCGCCGAGCGCCTTGGCCAGCACCTGCGAGGGCACGTGCTCAAGGATCTCTTCGCGGATCTCGGTGTCGAGCTCGGACAGCACCTCGCCAAGGATCTCGGGGTCCAGGTGCGGGACCAGCTCCTCGCGGTCGTCCGCCGAGAGGAAGCCCATCAGGTCGGCCACGTCGGCCGGGTGCAGGGCGCCCAACAGTTCGCGCAGACGATCGGCGTCCCCGCGGTCGAGCGCGTCGACCACCATCGGGACGTAGGCCGGATTTAGGGAATAGTCCTCGCCAAGGGCGAGGTCTTCCAGGTCCTCTTCGGTCTCAGGCCGCTCTCTCAGCTCAAGGTCGTCCGTTTCACGGCTCATGGCGGACCTCCCCTGGCTATATCGAAGCGCTATTTTCCTGAATGATTAAGAGCCCTGTTTCACTGGTGCGGTCGAGAAGACTCGAACTTCCACGGGTTGCCCCACAGCGACCTCAACGCTGCGCGTCTACCAATTCCGCCACGACCGCTCGTGGTGAGCCGCGGGGGGTAGCAAACGGCGAAGGCTTTGTGAAGGGCGGCGAAAAGGCCCCGCGCAGAAGGCGGTCTACTGACCGCCGGCCATGAAGTCGTAGACGTTGGCTTCGCGGGTGACGGCAATGGAGATCTTCTCGTCGTTGATCTGGATTTCGCCGCGGGCGATCGGGTGGTTGTTGGCGAGGATCCAGACCTCGTCATTGACCGCTGTGTCGAGGGGGATCACCGCGCCACGGCCCATGCGCAGCAGCTGGGCCATGGGGAGCGTCGAGCGCCCCAGCACCACCTGAATCTCGACATTGACGGCCTTGACCTGGCTCACGGAGTTACGCCTCTCAATACGCGAGGGCTTTGCGTCGGCTCAGCCCAGCCCCACATTGGCTCCAACATGCTTGACCGGGTGTTAAATCCAGCGACGGAAGCGCCAGTTTTCGGCCGCAGCGACAACTTGTCCGTCGGTTGGGCGGTTTCGCGGGCGCCGGTGGCCTATCCGGACGCCGTCGCGGCGATGGAAGCGCACGCCGCGGCGATCGCCGAGGGCCGTGCGGGCGAGCTGGTCTGGCTCTTGGAGCATCCGCCGCTCTACACCGCCGGCGTCTCGGCCAAGCGGGGCGATCTCTTGGATGCGGACCGCTTTCCGGTGTTCGAGAGCGGCCGCGGCGGCCAGTTCACCTATCACGGCCCCGGCCAGCGCGTGGCCTACGTCATGCTCGACCTGACGAAGCGCCGCCGCGACGTGCGCGCCTTCGTCGCCGCCCTGGAGGCCTGGGTGATCGGATCGCTGCAGCGGTTCAACGTCGCCGGCGAGGTCCGTGAAGGCCGCGTGGGCGTCTGGGTGGAGCGCCGACAGGCCGGGGCGCCCACTCGCGAGGACAAGATCGCCGCCATCGGGGTAAAGCTGCGCCGCTGGGTCTCTTTCCACGGCATTTCGCTGAACGTGGAGCCGGACCTCAGCCATTTCAGCGGCATCGTGCCCTGCGGCGTCACCGAACACGGCGTCACCAGCCTGGTCGACCTGGGCCTGCCGGTGACGCTGGACGAGGCCGACGCGGCGTTGCGCGCCAGCTTCGAAGAAGTGTTCGGCCCCCTCGCGCCGGCCGATCCGCCAGTGTAGGCAGCTTCCCGAAGCCCCGGAATCGGTGCGATGGAAGCCTGGATGCTAAACCGTCCGCTTGCGATGCCTGCCCTGCTCGTTGCCTTCGCGTTCGCTGCCGCCACGCCGGCGTCGGCCCAGGATGTGAGCTATCCACCGTCCCGCGCGCTCGGCGACGTGGGCGGTTGGCTGCAGCGCGACACGCCCATCACCCTGCCCCAGGTGGTCGACATCAGCCCCTCGGCGGTGACCGCGATCACCTCGGCCACGCCGACGGGCGCGCCGCGCGGTTTCCTGGCCAATATCGTCTCCGAAGCCCTGGACCCGCAGATCCTCGCCCATGAGGACGTCGCCTCCTGGAGCATCCCGGTGGACATCGACTGCGATAGGCGTCTGGTGCGCCTGGGCGTCATGACCGGCTTCCACGGCCGCGACCTGCACAGCGACCCGCGCACCGTGCGCGACGCCGATGCGTCCTGGGTCAACCCGATCGTCGGCGCACCGCTGGGCGCGGTGATCCGCGCGCTCTGCGACCGCGACTATCGCCGCCCCTTCAACGGCAAGGTGAAGATCGCCGCCGCCAAGCCGGCGCCCATGCCGAAGGCGGCCACAGCGCCGAAGGCCGCGCCTCCTGCGCCGCTTACGAGCGCGCCCGCCGCAGACCCGCCGAAGACGCCCGCTCTGCGATCCAGCGTGGCCCCGACCTCCCCGGCGCGTGCCAATTCTAAAGCCGCCGCGGCGACGTCCGCCGTCCCGGGCGTCGCCGTGCAGATCGGCGCCTCGCCGGACCTCGCGGACGCGCAGGGCCTGATCGCGCGCTTCAAGAAGAAGTTCGCCGACGACCTCTCCGGCCACGCCACCGACGTCGTCACCGCCGAGGTGGGCGGCAAGACGGTGCACCGCGCGCTGATCACCGGCTTCAGCTCCGCCTCCGAGGCGGCAAGCCTGTGCAAGAAGCTGACGGCCGCCGGCCAGGCCTGTTTCGTGCGGCGCTGAGGCTCCCCGATTAGGGGAGTGAAAGGGCCTGTCCGAGCGGGTTCGGCCCGTAGCGGTTGGCGCCGGCCTCGCCGGGCATAGCGCCCAGCTCCACGCCAGCCCAGATCAGCACCAGGGTGAAGACGAAGTCGAAGAAGCTGTGCGGCTGCGGCCAGACGGCGACCACCGAGACCAGCACCAGCGCCGCCCACCAGCCCGACCGGCCGCGGTCGTGCAGGCGCTTCGAGAGCACGCAGACGCTGCAATAGAACAGCGGCGGATAGACGAACCAGCCGGTGATCCAGTGGAGCGTCGTGCCGGCGATGGCTTCGTAGAACACCGCCACGATCAGCAGCGTCATCGCCGCGATCAGCGAGGGCATGCGCGCCGCCCGGCCATTGGCCGAGAAGAACAGCTCGCTCCAGTCGATCTGGCCGTTCATGGCGCGCCCCAGCGAATCCGACGGCTCACCATAACGCCGAGGCCTTCGTCAGGCGAATTCCACCAGCACCTCGTCGGCCGCGACGCTGTCGCCGGCGGCGGCGTTGACGGCTTTGACCACGCCGTCGCGCTCGGCGCGGATGATGTTCTGCATCTTCATCGCCTCGATGACCGCCACGGCCTCGCCGGCGCGGACCTGCTGGCCCACCGTGACGTCGAGGGTGACCACCAGGCCCGGCATGGGCGAGAGCACCATCTTCGAGGTGTCGGCGGCTTTCTTCGGCGGCAGGCGCTCGTGCAGTTCCGCGATGCGCGGGGTCAGCACCAGCACCTTGGCGCTGGCGGCGCGGTGGCGGATGCGGAAGCCCTCCGGCTGCGGCTCCACCTGGGCGGAAAACGCGCGGCCGTCGAGAACGCCCCGGAACACCGGCTTGCCGGGACGCCAGTCGACGTCCTCCAGTTTCAGCGTGCGCCCGTCTTCGAGGAATTCCACCGTCAGCGCCTCGCCGTTGGTGACCCGCACCAGCCGCCGCTCGCCCTGCTCGATCACCACCCAGTCGTCGCGCATCAGCTGCGGAGCCGCACGCCGGGTGATCGTGCGGTGCATGGCGCAGGCGACCGCGGCCATCAGGTCGCGCTGGAACGGCGTCGGCGCCGCGCCCCAGAAACCGTCGGGGAATTCGTCCTTGATGTAGTTGGTGGAGAGCTTGCCGGACCGGAACCGCTCCTGGTCCATCACGCTGCTGAGGAACGGGATGTTCTGGCCCAGGCCCTCGATGTGGAAGTCCTCCAGCGCGCGGCCCATGACGTCGATGGCGGCCTCGCGCGTCTTGCCCCAGGTGGAAAGCTTCGAGATCATTGGGTCGTAGAACATCGAGATCTCGTCGCCTTCGCGCACGCCCGCGTCGTTGCGCACGATCCCGCCGTCCACCTTGCCCTCAACCGGCGGATCGTAGCGGACCAGCCGCCCGATCGACGGCAGGAAGCCGCGGTAGG
>NZ_DATAPY010000045.1:0-11064 GCF_036264965.1 Phenylobacterium sp. | reverse complement strand
TGGAAGATGGTGGCGCAGTTGGCGATCTTGGCCGCATTGGCCGCCTGGTTGGCCGCGAGGCCCGCGCAGGGATCCTGGTTGCCGTCGAGAACGACGTTCTGCGGCGCGAACAGTTCGCCGATGTTCGGGGCGCGGACGGCGCGGTTGTAGCCGGCGCGGAAGCGCAGGCCGTCGATCACTTCCCACTCGCCGGCCACCTTGTAGGTGTTGGTGTCGCCGATGGAGGAATAGTCGGAGAAGCGGTAGCCGAGCTCCAGGGACACGTCCTTGGCGAAGGGCATGTCGCTGATCAGCGGCACGCGGGCCTCGCCGAACAGTTCGTAGACATCGAAGCTGCCGTTCACCGGCGGCGCGGCGCCGCCGTTGCCGTTCACCAGGCCGTTGGTCGACAGGAAGTCGGCGACGTTGTCCAGGTGCTCGCGGCGGTACTCGGCGCCGAGGGCGACACCCACGCCCTCACTGGCCCAGGCACTCTTCAGACCGTAGTCGCCGAGCTTGCCGGTGAAGGCCAGGCTGACGATGCGTTCTGTCGAGGTGCCGCTGTTGAAGCTGTTGATCGACAGGAAGTTGATCGCGTCTTTGCCGATCAGCGCCGAGGAGAAGATGTTGGCCGGCACGCAGCCCGCGTCGGGATTGCCCGCCGGGTTGCAGATCGGCGTGCCGTTCGGGCCGGTGATGGCGTTCAGCGACTGGTTGATGCGGGTGGTGTCGAAGTTGCCGGACTGGCGGTTATTCACCACCACCGTGCCGTACTGCATGTAGCCGTCGTAGTTCCAGTTCTTGCCGAGATCGCCCTTCATGCCGATCACGATCCGGTAGTCCTGGTGCCGGAACTGGGTCAGTCGGCCGGTTTGCTCGGCGTCGAGCAGACGGCGCGAGATGGTGCCGGTGAAGGTGCCGCCGGGCGTATTGGCGCAGGTCTGGCCGTTGGCGGCGGTGCCGCCGACGGGAACCAGCAGGCCCTTTTCCTGAGTGGTCAGGAACGGGTTGGCGCAGTTGACGCTGAAGGTCGCGGCGAAGATGCCGCCGGCGGCGATCTGCGCGGTCGACAGGTCGTCCATGAACATGGTGTTCATGTAGACGTCCGCCCAGGGCGCGACCTCATAGTGGGCGAAGGCGCCCAGGTTGTAGCGTTCGTCAGGCCGCACGAAGAAGTTGGCCGGGCCGAAGTTGAACACGTCCGTCGCCACGCGGGGGCGGAAGGTGTTGAAGGTGGTCGGGTCGACCAGGAAGCTGCCGACGCGGGCCGGATAGGCCGTGCCCGAACCCGAGCAGCCGAAGCCGGCCGCCACGGTCGACGCCAGGGTACAGGCGCTGAAGTCGCGGGCGCCTTCCAGGATGGCGTTGTTCTGGCGGTAGGTGGCGTAGGCGGTGACGTTGCCCTTGCCGTCCGGCGCGTTGGCGCCGATGACGAGGCTGACCTCGGAGCCTTCGCCGCCGAACTGGTTGCCGGGAACGGCGTCCAGGGACGGCAGGATCGCGGTCTTCGCGGCAGTGTTTAGGGCGTTCTGGCCGATCGAGTTGTTGTTGTCGTGCTGGTAGCCCGAGTACTGGGCGTCGAGGCGCACGCCCTCGAAGTTCTTCAGCATGATGAAGTTGACGACGCCGGCCACGGCGTCGGCGCCGTAGGTGGCCGAGGCGCCGCCGGTCAGCACGTCGACGCGTTCCACCAGGGCGGCCGGGATGAAGTTCAGGTCGGCGGCGCTGCTACGCGGGGATTGCGGGTCACCCGCCATCAGGCGCAGGCCGTCGATCAGCACCAGGGTGCGCGACGAGCCCAGGCCGCGCAGGTTGACCGTGGCGGTGCCGTTCGAACCGTTGGTGATCGAGGAGCCCTGGCCCGCGAACACCTGCGGCAGCGAGTTGGTGATGTCTTCGATCCGGGTGACGCCCTGCGCCTTGATGTCGGCGTTGCCGACCGTGGTCACGGGCGCGATCGACGTCAGGTTCGGCGACGGGAGGCGCGTGCCGGTCACGACGATTTCAGAGACTTCACCGCTGCCCGCGGCGGCGGCGGCGGCGGAAGCCTGGGTCGCGGAAAGACCCAGGAAGGCCATGCCGCAGATCATCGAGGAGGCCAACAGGCGCTCCCGAGTGTTTTGAATTTTCAAGGTCTAAATCCTCCAGCGGCGGTCTCGAAAGACGCGCCTACCCCCAAACAAATTCGTTCCCAGAAACCCAGTCGGCCCCGGTTACGCTGGAGTTACGGGCGTATCGAACTGCGGGTCAACGAACATTAGCTTTCGGCAATGTTGACGCCGGGAACCTGTCGCATTCTGGTCACAGATTGGGCGTGAGGACCGCAATGCACGCACGTTTCGCCCCCGGAAGGCGCATTTGCCCCTGCCTCGCCGCCCATAAACTGCCGCAACACGGTGAAGCTCCGCCGCCACAAATTCGCCAGACCGGCCCCGCTTGGATCGTACGATTGCGCCCGCCGCATGGGCGGTCTTCTATGTGTCGCAGCAAATCAGTGAGGGCGATCCGATGACGGCTTTTGAGGCTTGGGCGCGCGTGGGCGCGACAGCCATGTTGATCGCAACGTTCGGCGGACCCGCGCTGGCCGCGCCACCGCCGGCCCAATCGCCGGAACGCGCCAAGGAGGTTCAGGAACTGGCCGAGTGCGCCAAGCTCACCGACTCGGCTGCGCGCCTCGCCTGCTACGATAAGGCCGCCCACGCCCTCGACCAGGCCGAGGCCAAGGGCGACGTGGTGGTGGTCAACCGCGAACAGGCCCGCAAGGTGCGCCGCCAGGCCTTCGGCTTCACCATGCCCTCGATCTCGCTCTTCACGCGCGGCGAGAAACCGGAAGACATCGCCTCGACCCAGACCACCGTGGTGTCCGCGCACAAGGCGCTGACCGGCAAATGGGTGCTGAAACTGGCGGACGGCTCGACGTGGAGCCAGGTCGACCTGACCGAGATCCCCATCGATCCCAAGGCCGGCAACACGGTGAAGATCGTCAAGGCCTCGATGGGCAGCTACCTGGCTACCATCGGCAACCAGCGCGAAGTCCGCGTCCACCGCGACGAGTAAAGGATTCCGCTCATCCCGGCGAAGGCCGGGACCCAGATCGGCGAGCGCCGACGCGGCCTGGGTTTCCACCGAGCTCTTCGAGCCCAATCTTGAGTCTTTCCGTCTGGATCCCGGCCTTCGCCGGGACGAGCGGGTCTACCGGTCCTTCGGGTCGATGGCGTCGCGCAGGCCGTCGCCGATGAAGTTGAAGCTCATCAGGGCCGCGACCATCACCGCCGAGGGGAAGATCAGCAGCCAGGGCGCCAGCTCCATGTCCGAGGCCCCGCTGGCGATCAGGCTGCCCAGCGAGGCCATCGGCGGCTGCACGCCCAACCCCAGGAAGCTCAGGAAGCTCTCCGCCAGGATCACCGCCGGAATGGTCAGCGTCACATAGACCACCACCGGACCCAGCAGATTGGGCACGATGTGGCGCGCGATGATGCCGCCCTGGCTGAGGCCCGCCGCGCGCGCCGCCTCGACGAATTCCTTCTGCTTCAGGGTCAGCGTCTGGCCGCGCACGATGCGGCTCATGGTCAGCCACTCCACCGCCCCGATCGCCACGAAGATCAGGATGAAGTTGGAGCCGAAGGTGACCATCAGCAGGATCACGAAGAAGATGAACGGCAGGGAATAGAGCACATCGACGATCCGCATCATCGCCTCATCCAGCCGCCCGCCGACGAAGCCCGCCACCGAGCCCCAGGCCACGCCGATGGCCAGCGACACCGCCGTCGCCACCAGCCCAATGGCCAGCGAGACTCGAAGCCCCATCAGCAGCCGCGCCAGCAGGTCGCGCCCGAGCGCGTCGGTCCCCATCAGGTGGCCGTGTGTCAGCGGCGGGACCCAGACGTCGGCCTTATTCACCTGGTCGTAGCCGAAGGGCGCCAGGTACGGCCCGACCGCGGCGGCTGCCACCAGGAAGGCCAGCACCGCCATGCCCGCCACCGCGCCGCGGTTCTTCAGCAGCCGCCGGCGTGCGTCGTCCCACAGGCTGCGGCCCTTCACGCGCGGCGGCTGTGCAAGCGCCAGCACGCTCACGACAGCCGCACCCGCGGATCCATGGCCGCGGAGATCAGGTCGGCCAGCAGGTTGAGCGCCAGGATCAGGCCGGCGTAGACGATCACCATGCCCATCACGACCGTGTAGTCGCGCTGCAAGGCGCTGATCACAAAGAACTTCCCCAGGCCCGGCAGGTTGAAGATCTTCTCCACCACCAGCGAGCCGGTGATCAGCCCCGCGCAGGCCGGGCCCAGGTAGCTGACCAGTGGCAGCAGCGCGGCGCGCAGGGCGTGGCGCACCACGATGCGGCCCTCCGACAGGCCCTTGGCGCGGGCGGTGCGCACATAGTTGGACTGCAGCACCTCGACCATGCCGGCCCGCGTCAGGCGCGAGATGATGGCGATCTGCGGCAGCGCCAGGACCGTGACCGGCAGCACCATGTTGATCGCCGCCCCGTTGTTCCAGCCGGCGCTCGGCAGCCAGCCCAGCTTCGAGGCGAACGCCAGCACCAGCAGCGGCGCGGTGACGAAGGTGGGCACGCAGACCCCCAGGATCGCCACGGTCATGACCCCATAGTCCGCCGCCCGGTTCTGGCGCAGCGCCGCCAGCACCCCCAGGCTGACACCGATCAGCATCGCCAGCAGGATCGCCGAGCCGCCCAGCTTCAGGGAGACCGGATAGTTCTCCTTCAGGATCTGCAGGACCGACTTGTCCTTGTACTTCAGCGACGGCCCCAGATCGCCGTGCGCTACGCCCGCCAGGTAGCTGAGGTACTGCACGCCCAGCGGCCGGTTCAGGCCGTACTTGGCGCGGATGTTCTGCTCGATGGCCGGCGACAGCTTGCGGTCGGTGTCGAAGGGGCCGCCCGGCGCGGCGCGCATCATGAAGAAGGCTAGGGTCACCACCAGCAGCAGTGTCGGGATCGCCACCAGCAGGCGTCGGCCGATAAAGCGGAACATGGGCGGAAAAGCGCCTCCAGCCGTTCAGCTTTTCAGGGCTGGGCGTTGCGAAACTTCCACCGGCCCCCGATGATGTCAACGAAGCCACGGCCGCTCAATGAAAGACCATCATGACTGACTTCCGACGCGTCACCGACGACTTCACCACGGCGCCGCAGATCAGCACCGCCGACGTGGCCGAGGCAGCTCGCCAGGGCTTCGTCGCCATCATCTGCAACCGTCCCGACGGCGAGGATCCGGGCCAGCCGTCGGCCGCCGAGATCAAGGGCGCGGCCGAGGCTCACGGCCTGACCTACACCCACATCCCCGTGCGCGGCGCGCCGGGGCCGGCCGAGGTGGAGGCCATGCGCCAGGCGGTCGAGGCCGCCGACGGCCCGGTGCTGGCCTACTGTCGCTCGGGCACCCGGTCGATCACCACCTGGTCCATCGGCCAGGCCATGTCCGGCGCCCGGACCCGCGGCGAGCTGGTCGGCCTCGGCCGCGCGGCCGGCTACGACCTCTCCGGCGTGCTGGGCGCCTGAGCCGGACATGATCCCCTACGTCCGCGAGATCGCGTTCGAATATGGCGTCGTCCAGCAGGTCTCGCCGCTGATCCGCCGGGTGGTGGCCAACAATCCGGGGCCCTTCACCTTCAAGGGCACCGGGACCTACATCGTGGGCCATGGCGAGGTGGCGGTGATCGACCCCGGCCCCGACGACCCGGCCCACCTGGCGGCGATCCTGAAGGCGGTCGAGGGCGAGACCGTCATCGCCATCCCGATCACCCACCATCACTCCGACCACTCGCCCCTGGCCGCCGCGCTCAAGGCCGCCACCGGCGCGACCATCTATGGCTGCGCGGTCGCCGGCCATGAGGCGGAGGACACCGGCGAGGTGAAGATGGAGGCCGGCCACGACCACGACTTCCGGCCCGACGTCAGCCTCTGCGGCGGCGGGACCATCCCAGGCCCCGGCTGGACGCTGGAGGCGATCCCGACGCCCGGCCACACCTCCAACCACATCTGCTACGCGCTCGCGGAAGAGAACACGCTCTTCTCCGGCGACCACATCATGGGCTGGTCGACCACGGTCATCACCCCGCCTGACGGCGACATGACCGACTACCTGGAGAGCCTGGCAAAGATCCGTGCGCGGGCCTTCACCACGCTCTGGCCGACCCACGGCCCGCCGATCCTGGAGGTGACGCCGTTCATCGACGCCTATGCCGAACACCGCCAGGAACGCATCGACCAGATCCTACTGGCCCTGGCGGACGGCCCCGCGCGCATCAAGGACCTCGTCCCCAAGCTCTACCGCGACGTCGACGAACGCCTGTGGCCCGCCGCCGCCCGCTCCATGCTGGCGGCGATCATCCACCTCGAACGCGGCGGCGACATCGAAGCCGGCGCCCCACCAGGCCCGGACACGGTCTACCGGCTGGCGTAGCGCCTAAAGCGCCCGCTCCAGCACCACGAAGCAGAGGTCGTCCCGCAGGGGTTTGCCGAAGCGGTCGTCGCCGTAGGGGAAGGCCCGCGTCTCGCCGGTCAGCCCATAGCCGCGCCGTTCGTACCAGGCGATCAGGGTGTCGCGGACGTTGATCACCGTCATCTGCATCCGCCGCGCGCCGCGTTCACGGGCGTAGTCTTCGGCGGCGCTCAACAATGTGCGGCCGAGTTTCCGGTCCTGCCGGTCGGGCCGCACGGAAAGCAGGCCGAGATACCAGACGTCATCCGCCCCCGGCTCCAGCCAGCAATGCCCCTGCAGCTCGCCCGCTTCGTCCCGCCAGGTCAGGATCTGCGCGCTCGGCGTCGCCGCCAGATCGGCGCGCAGGGTGTCCTTGGTGGTCCGTTCGCCCTCGAGATAGCTCTCCACCGTCCAGCTCGCGGCCTCGCCGGTCCCGCGATAGGCCCAGTTCGAGAGCGCCACGATCTCCGCGAGATCGGCCTCGGTCGCGGGGCGTAGCCGGATCATCGCCCCATAACTCCGCTCGTCCCGGCGAAAGCCGGGATCCAGATGGAATGGCGCAGACATGGGCTCGAAAGGCTCAGCGGAAATCCAGCCCGCATCGGCGCTTCGCGATCTGGGTCCCGGCCTTTGCCGGGATGAGCGGATTGAAAGAGCTCAAGCCGTTTCCTTCGCCTTGGCGGTCGGCAGGACGTAGCCCTTCATCCGTTCACGGATCAGCTTCTTGTCGATCTTGCCGGTGGCGCCCAGCGGGATGTCGTCGACGAACACCACG
Source organism: Phenylobacterium sp. (assembly GCF_036264965.1). GTDB lineage: Bacteria > Pseudomonadota > Alphaproteobacteria > Caulobacterales > Caulobacteraceae > Phenylobacterium. The sequence goes on along the minus strand of NZ_DATAPY010000045.1, from coordinate 3,873 downwards.
TCGTCCGGCGTCCACCACTTGGCGATCTTGCCCTCCAGGAAGGCCAGGAACTCCTCCTTCGAGGACTCCACGCCCGGCTCCAGCTTGACCAGCAGCACCGGCCGCTCGTCCCACTTCGGATGCGCCGCCCCGATCACCGCGGCCAGCGCCGCCTTCGGGTGGCCCACCGCCAGGTTCTCGATCTCGATGGTGGAGATCCACTCGCCGCCGGACTTGATCACGTCCTTGGCCCGGTCGGTGATCTGCATGAAGCCGTGCTCGTCGATGGTCGCCACGTCGCCGGTGTCGAAGAAGCCTTCGTCGTCGAGGATGTCGCCGCCGTCGCCCTTGAAGTACTCGCCGACCACGAACGGCCCCTTGACCATCAGCCGGCCGAAGGTGGTCCCGTCATGCGGCAGCCGCTCGCCGGCGTCGTTCACCAGCTTCAGCTCAATGCCCACCGGCGGGCGGCCCTGCTTCAGGGTGAAGCGCAGCTGCGCCTCATCGTCCAGGTGCATGGTCTTGCCGGACGGCGTGGCCAGGGTCCCCAGCGGCGAGGTCTCGGTCATGCCCCAGGCGTGGGTCACCGAGACGCCGTAGTCGTCGCGGAAGGCGCGGACCAGGGCCTCCGGCACCGCCGAGCCGCCGATCACCACCCGTTTCAGGGTCGAAAGCCCCAGCTTGTTCTCGCGCATGTGCCCGAGCAGCATCTGCCACACGGTCGGCACCGCGGCGGAGAAGGTCACCGCCTCGCTTTCCAAGAGCTCATAGACCGACTGGCCGTCCAGCTTCTGGCCGGGCATCACCAGCTTCGCGCCCACCGCCGAGCAGGAGAAGGCCAGGCCCCAGGCGTTGGCGTGGAACATCGGCACCACCGGCAGCACCGTGTCGGTGGCCGAGATCCCCATCACGTCCTTGCCCATGGTCACGAGCGTGTGGATGAAGTTCGAGCGGTGCGAATAGAGCACGCCCTTCGGATTGCCGGTCGTGCCTGAGGTGTAGCAAAGCGCCGCGGCGGTATTTTCGTCGAAGTCGCCCCAGACGCAGTCCGGCGAGGCCTCGGCGATCAGGGTCTCGTAGCACAGCGCGCCCGGATAGGCCGCCGGGTCCATGTGGGCCTCGTCGGTCAGCACCACGATATGCTTCACGCCCGGCATCTTGGCGCGATGCTCCAGCAGCACCGGCAGGAAGGTCAGGTCGGTGAAGATCACCCGGTCTTCGGCGTGGTTGATGATGTAGCAGAGCTGCTCGGCGAACAGCCGCGGGTTCAGCGTGTGGCAGACCGCGCCGATGCCCATGATCCCGTACCAGGCCTCGATATGGCGCGCGGTGTTCCAGGCCAGCGTCGCACAGCGGTCGCCCGGCTGGATGCCCAGGGTCTTCAGCGCGCTCGACAGGCGTTTGGCGCGGCCATGCACCTCGGCATAGGTCGTGCGCACGATCGGCCCCTCGACCGAGCGGCTGACGATCTCGCGGTCGCCGTGCCAGTTCCTGGCGTGGTCGAGGATCTTGTCGACCGTCAGCGGCCAGTCCTGCATCAGCCCGTGCATCTTGAAATTCCTCTTGCGCCGGCCCCCGCCGATCTTCCCCGATAGGCTATTGTTATCAGCGTTCAGAAGCAACGCGGCGTAACTTCCCTCCCCGTCAAGGAAGGGAAGCCAACCACGCCGTCGCCGCGGCGTCCGTCGCCTGCGTCGCATCCACCTTCGGCCACCTAACCGCCTGCCCCGCATGCCGTGCGATCTGGTCGCGCAACACCTGCGCCGTCGCGTCGGAGGCGTCCCCCACCCGGCCGCCGACACGGGCCTCAAGCACCTGAGCCGGCGCTTCCAGCCAGGCGCCGTGGAACGGAACCCCGCAGTCAACCGCCAGCGCCTCGGCCCGGGCGCGCAGCGCCGGCTCGGTGAAGGTGGCGTCCAGCACCACCGCCTGGCCGGCCTTCAGGGCGGCGCGGGCCGTCTCGAACACCGTCTCATAGACCCGCGCGTAGAACTCCGGCGTGTAGGTCGCCGGGGCCAGGCGATCCACGGGCCCGGTCCCGGCCAGCCGCTTGCGCGCCTCGTCGGTCCGGATCACCACCGCGCCCGGCGCGCGGCCGAGCCCGGGCGCGATCGCGCGGGCGAAGGTGGTCTTGCCGGTCCCGGAGAAGCCGCCCACGGCCGCCAGCACCGGCGCCGCCGGCGCCAGGTGCGCGATCGCCGCCTCCACATAGGCGCGGCTGAGGTCCAGGTCGCCGGAGTGCGCCGAGACATGCGCCCGCACGCCCGCCCGCACCGACAGCATCAGCGGCAGGGCCGCGAGCCCCTCCCAGAGCCCCTCCGGGAAACCGCGCGCCGCCTCGTCCAGATAGGCCGACAGCACCCGGACCGCCGCGTCGCGCCGGCCCCGGAAGTCGAGGTCCATCAAGAGGAACGCCAGGTCGTACTGCACGTCCAGATCGGACAGCAAGTCGTTGAACTCGATGCAGTCGAACAGCACCGGCTTGCCGTTCTCCACCAAGATATTGGCCAGGTGCAGGTCGCCGTGGCAGCGGCGGGCGAAGCCCGCATCCCGGCGCGCCTCCAGCAGCAGCTTCTGCCGCGCCAGCTCCTCGGCGGTCTTGGCGACCAGCAGCTCCACCCGATGGTGCTCGAGCTTTCCGGTGAGATCGCGCAGCAGATGGGCGTTGGAGCCGACGGTGAAGGCCAGCGCGCTCCACCCGCCTTCGGGCCGCAAGGGCGCTGCGGCGTGGAAGCCGGCGATGGTGCGCCCCAGCGCCTCGGCCATCGCCCCGTCAATGGCGTCCGGATCGTTGGACAGCACCGCGCGATCGTCGAAGCGGCGCATCTCCAGGGCGTATTCGACCGCCTCGCCGTCGCTATCCCAGGCCAGGCCGCCGCCGGCCTCGCGGGTGATGGTCCGCACCCGGCGATAGATGTCCGGCGCCGCGGCGCGGTTGAAGTCCAGCTCCCGGTCCAGCGCCCACTTGCGCCGCGCAGCGGTGGAGAAATCCACATAGCCCAGGTCGACGTTGCGCTTGACCTTCCAGGCCACGTCGCCGGCCAGGAATATCCGCGCGCACGCCGTCTCGATCGCGCGCTCCGATTGGCCGTTCAGCCAGGCGACAAGCTCGGCCTCGTCCGATGCGCTCAAGGAAACAGCCTGTGGGTCGTCCAGCCCTCGCCTGTGCGGGCGAACACCAGCCGCTCGTGCAGGCGGAACGGCCGGTCGCGCCAGAACTCGATGGTCTGCGGGGCGACCCGCCAGCCGGACCAGTGCGGCGGGCGCGGCACCTTGCCCAGGCCGAACTTCAGCCCGAACTCGGCGATCTTCTTCTCGAAAGCCAGCCGGTCGGGCAATGGCCGCGACTGTTCCGAGGCCCAGGCGCCCAGCTGCGCCGGCCGCGCCCGCGTCGCCCAATAGGCGTCCGCCTCCTCAGGCGAGACCGGGGTCACCGCCCCACGCACCCGCACCTGCCGGCGCAGCGACTTCCAATGGAACAGCAGCGCCGCCTGCGGATTGGCCGCCAGCTCGCGGCCCTTGGCGCTGCCGGCGTTGGAATAGAAGACGAAACCGCGCCGATCGGCGTCCTTCAGCAGCACCATCCGCACGTCCGGCAGGCCGTCGGCGTCCACCGTCGCCAGCGACATGGCGTTGGCGTCGTTGGGCTCCTTGCCCACGGCCTCCCGCAGCCAGGCGTTGAACAGCGCGAACGGGTCGTCCTCGCTCAACAGCGGCAGGGGCTCGGCGCCAACCACCTGGCGGACGTAGTCGTCTTCGCTGGGCGACGGCGGGATCAGGGTCTTGTCGGTCATCGCCTGCGATATAGCCCGAGGCTGGCCAAAAGCACGAGCCTCGGCCTCTCCCCCGCGAAGCGAGAGGGAGAGGGTAGGGAGAGGGCGGCGCAGGACTCCT
>NZ_DATAPY010000044.1:0-17524 GCF_036264965.1 Phenylobacterium sp. | reverse complement strand
GCCGTCTCTCAGTATGTCGGATACTTACACGGGCACGGGAACGGGAATCAATCATGAACCGGAAGCGCATCACAACTATCGCTTCGATTTTTACTCCAGTCGCGATCGTCGCGACTATCGGCCTGGCCGTGCTGAGCGGCGGCGCCTCTGCCGGCACCCGCGACGCGGCCCCGGGCAGCGCCTCCTCCGCGCACACGGCCACCACCGCGTTCACCGCTGGCGCCGCCGCGCCCAAGTTCATCCTGCTCGGCTGCAACAATGATGCTGAAGTCGCTCCGTCGAACATCAGCAACTGCGGGGACGGGGCCGTGGGGCTCACGGCCCTGCACTGGACGAGCTGGAACTCGCACCTGGCTAGCGGCTACGGTACGTACTTCCTGAACGACTGCACGCCCACCTGCGTGGCCGGGCACTTCCACACCTACCCGGCGCTCGTGGTCCTGTGGGGCAGCGCCGCGGTCAAGGGTCACCCGTCGGAGCGCAAGTACACCCGAATGACCCTCATCTTCACCGGGACGCGGCCGCCCTTCTCCCAGGTGGTCAACGGCAAGACCGTCGTTACCCACCCCGTCTCCCTGACCTTCCCAACCTTGACCTTTACCCGGCCGGCCACCTCGACGGGGTGGGCAAGGGCAACTAGCCCCTACCAGGGCCGACGGACGTCGCTGACCTTGGTCCCGTGGATGTGGTCGCTGAGCTCGTCGAGCCGGGCCTCGATCGCGGAGCGGTCCCTGGCGGATAGCTGGCCGTTGTTGGTGCGCATGTCGAACTGCTCGTCGTGTTCGATCTTCTTCAGCACGTCCAGGCTGCGCTGGGCCTCGTTCTGGTCGAGCGATCCGCTCTCGCGTCCGTGGTCGATGCGGTCCTGAATCCAGACCTCGCGGTGATAGAGGTCCCAGACCTGGGCGGAGGCCGCCGCCGCAGTCAGCATGGCGGCTCCAATGAGCCCGGCGCATATCGCAAGCTTCATCTCACAGCTCCTGTAGTTCGAGCCGCCGAAGGCCCGAGAAGCCAGCGTTATATCAAAAAGGATCGTGGAACGATATAATTTCGCAACGGGTCACGGCCGGGTCAGGGCCAGGACCGCGTCGAGGATGTCCCGCGACGCCCGCAGCTCCACCAGGCTTTCGGCCGAGACCTGTTCGAGCAGCGCCTCCCCCTTGGGGGTCACGAACAGGCGGATGCGGCGGCGGTCCTTGGCGTCCGGCGCGCGCACCACTAGGCCGGTCTTCACGAGCCTGGCGACCAGCTCCACCGCGCTGTGGTTCTTCAGCAGCAGATGCTCGGCGAGATCGCCGATGGTGATCCGCTCGCGATCGGGAAAGCCGCCCTTGATCGACAGCAGGGCCTGATGCTGCTGCGGCGTCAGCCCCACCTTGCGGGCGTTCGCCTCCGTGAGCGCCGTGAACCGGCGCAACGCCAGGCGGAAGGCGGCCAGCCGCTGATAGTCCTCAAGGTGGAGCGGCGCGGCGCGGGGCAAATCGAGCCTCCTTGAGGCGGTCGGCGATCACAGAAGATTGTTGCAACCCTGTAGCATTTGGCCTTCTATATCGTAGTCAGATGTAATTGGAGCTCATGCGACATCATCAACATCATCGGGGCCTTCCGCATCCGCCCTGGATGGAAGACGTCCTGGCGTGGCTGGTGATCGGCCTGGTGGTCCTGCTCAATGTGATCCTGATGTGGCGGATCGCGACCGCGACGGTGTGATCCCTACTTCGGCTTCCTGAACCGGAACAGGAACTGGTCGGTCTTCCCCAGGATCGAGGTTTCCAGGACCATCTTGCTGTGGTCGTCGGTGGGGTCGGCCAGGACCTTGCTCTCGCCGTCGAACTTGAAGCCCGCGGCCTCCACCTCAGCCTTCACCGTCGCCGGATCGATGCGGTGAAAGCGGTTCGAGGCCTGGACCACGTCCATGCCGGCCGGCGCAACATGGTCGATGATGACGAAGACGCCGCCGGGCTTCAGGGCCGCGAACACCTTCCTGTTGAAGGCCGGCACGTCGGCCGGGCCCATGAAGCGCACGTGCAGGTCGTGGTAGTTCTGGCGGATGAACACCGCGTCCAGCCCGTCGGGCAGGGCCATGTCGTTCATGGCCGAGGCGATCGGGGTGACGTTGGCCCAGGCCGGGTCCTTGGCGCGCGCCGCCCTCAGGTCGGCGATGCCCGGGTGCACCTTGATGATCTCGTCGGGCATGAAGCCATAGACCTTGCCCTTCGGCCCCACCGCCTGGGCGATGGCGGTGGTGAAGCGGCCGGGGAAGATGTCGGCGACCTTCCAGCCGGGCTTCACGCCCATGAACTTCAGGACCTCCGGCCCATGGTAGGTCGGATTGGAGAGCGCATCGCCGCGGGATTGGTCGATGGGCGAGTGGATGTCGAACTTCGGTGGCTGGGCCAGCGCCCCGCCCGCGGCCAGGGCCGCCCCCAACGAAAAAGCCAGAGCCAGCAGGCTCCTGCGCAAAAGCCTCATGATGTCGCCTCCCCCATTTTGGCGGCATCCTAGGCGCGGTCGGGGTCGCGGCGCTATCCTGAACCCCTACGGAGGCCCTGCCATGTGCCGCAATATCAAGACCCTCTACAATTTCGAGCCGCCGGCGAAGCACGAGGAAATCCGCGCCGCCGCCCTGCAGTTCGTCCGCAAGCTCTCCGGCTTCAATACGCCGTCGCGGGCCAATGAGACGGCCTTCAACGCCGCCATCGAGGCGGTGTTCGAGGCCGGCCACCGCCTGTTGCACGACCTGGAGACCCAGGCGCCGCCCCGCGACCGGGAGACCGAGGCGCAGAAGGCCAAGGCCCGCGCCGCCCAACGCTTCGGGGTCCGCGCCTGAGCGCAGGCCAGGCCACGTGGTTAAGCGCGGCGCAAGCACCCTGACGGGGTTGTTCAGCCGCCGTTCAAGCGGCGGATTCAACTCTCACCGCCATCCCCGCGTTCAGGAGCCCCGGCCATGTCCAACACCCCGCGCAAGCCGTCGGCGTCGCCGTGGGCCGTGGCCCTGCTGGTCCTGAGCAGCAGCTTCGCCGCGATCTCGGTGGCCCTCTTCTCGACGGGCTTCGTTCCCGCCTAGCTGTACGCCCAATCGCCCAAGCCCCGTCATCCCGGCCGCAGCGAAGCGGAGAGCCGGGACCCAGGGGGTTCTGCAGTGCGGTCGCTCCTGGGTCCCGGCTCGGCCTTGCAGGCCGTCCGGGATGACGAAGCTATTCGCGAATTGAACCGCGGCCCTAACCCGCCGCCGGTTCCAGCTTGTCCTGGGTCTTCGTGTCGAAGTCGCTGGCGTCGTGGCGTTCGCGGAGCTGGCTCGACAGTTCGCCGAACGCCCGGTTGACCATGCGGCCGCGCTTCACCGCCGGACGGGCGCCGATCTGGTCGGTCCAGCGCAGGACGTTCCTGTACTCGCCCACCGACAGGAACTCGCCGGCTTCATAGAGCACGCCCTTCACCATCGCCCCGTACCAGGGCCAGGTGGCGATGTCGGCGATGGTGTACTCGGACCCGCCCAGGTACTCGCTCTCCGCCAGCCGGCGGTCCAGCACGTCCAGCTGGCGCTTCACCTCCATGGCGTAGCGGTCGATGGCGTATTCGATCTTGGTCGGCGCATAGGCGTAGAAATGGCCGAAGCCGCCGCCCAGGAACGGCGCCGAGCCCATCAGCCACATCAGCCACGACAGGCACTCCGCCCGCGCCGCGGGCTCCGTCGGCAGGAAGGCGTTGCCGAACTTCTCCGCCAGGTGGATCAGGATCGCGCCGGATTCGAAGACGCGGATCGGCTTCGGCCCGCTGCGGTCCATCAGCGCCGGGATCTTGGAGTTGGGGTTCACCTCCACGAAGCCGGAGCCGAACTGGTCGCCATTGCCGATGTTGATCAGCCAAGCGTCGTATTCCGCGCCTGAGTGGCCCAGCGCCAGCAGCTCCTCGAGCATGACCGTCACCTTCACCCCGTTGGGCGTGGCCAGCGAATAGAGCTGCAAGGGGTGCTTGCCGACAGGCAGGTCCTTGTCATGGGTCGGGCCGGCGATCGGGCGGTTGATCGCGGCGAAGCGGCCGCCGTTTTCCTTGTTCCAGGTCCAGACCTTGGGGGGGACGTAGGCGGCGGCGTCGGGCATGGATCGGGGTCTCCCTTTGGGGGTAAGGCGCGGGCTTCAGGCGGCGCGGCCCCTGCGATGTGGGGGATCGGAGCCCGTTTGGCCAGACTGGGCCTATGGCCAAGCCGCCGATTGCCTGCTCTCTATAGGCCAAGAACATCGGTCTCCGGGAGCCTGTTCATGATCCGACCCTGGCGCTTCTGGCCTGTCCTCTGCCTGCTGGGCGCCATCGCCGCACCGGCCTCCGCCGCCGACTACCGGACCCCGCGCACGCCCTGGGGCGCGCCGAACCTGCAGGGCCAGTGGACCAACTTCTCGCTGACCCACCTGGAGCGGCCGGCCGGCGTTCCGGCGGCGGTGGGCAGGGGCGACGACCTCGCCGCGATCGAGAAGACGGTGTGGGACAACATCATCCCCGACGACAACCTGGGCGGCCGCGAGTCCGAATGGTGGCCGCGGGGGCGCCTGGCGGTGATCGACGGCCAGACGCGCACCGCCTGGATCACCAGCACCCCGGACGGGCGTGTCCCCTATACGGACGCCGGGCTGGAGCGGCGCAAGGCGATCCGGGCGAAAGCCTTCGCGGACTTCGACGGGCCGGAGTCACGCAACACCAGCGAGCGGTGCCTGACCCCCACCTTCTCGGCCCTGGCGCCGCCGATGCAGAATTCCCCCTACTCGGCGGGCTATCGCATCGTTCAGACGAAGGACTCGGTGGTGATCCAATCGGAGATCAACAGCGACCTGCGGATCATCCGCCTCGGCGGCCGCCACGACGTTCCCGGCGGGCACGTTTGGGCGGGCGACTCCATCGGCCATTGGGAAGGCGCGACCCTGGTGGTCGACACCGTGGGCTTCCGGCCCGAGGAGTCCTTCCGCGCGCCGGTGTTCCTGATCGGCCCCGACGCCCATGTGGTCGAGCGCTTCACCCGCACCGGCAAGGCCGAGATCCGCTACGCCTTCACCGTCGAGGATGCGGCGAACTATCGCGAGCCCTGGACCGGCGAGATGATCTTCAAGCCCTTGGCCGACCCGATCTATGAATATGCCTGCCACGAGGGGAACAACTCGCTTCCCGGCATGCTGCAGGGCGCCCGCTATGTGGAGGCCCATCCCCAGCCGGCGGCCGACGGTCACTGACCGGAGGATGACGAGCGTAGGGGCGGCGCGCTAAGAGGACCCATGGCCCTCGACACCTTCCTCAACACCTTCGCCGGCAATCCGCTCGACCGCGCCAGCGACCGGCGCAGCCAGCCCGAATGGATCGCCGAACAGCTGGCCTCGCCCGACGCCCTGGGCCTCGCCATCTGGAACGGCCAGCCGTTCGTGGAACCCCATAAGGACGGCGGGCTGCAGATCGCCTACCTGCCGGCCAAGCTGGTGGGCGAGCTGGCCGGCGGGGCGGAGCGGCTGCTGTTCATGGGCCTCTGGAAGGACACTGCCGTCTTCGCCGTCGACCTGGATGGGGCCGCCAACCCCGCCGACGGCGGCCCGCTGGAAGGCTTCGGCAAGTTCGAGGACCTGCGGGCGGTGGCGCTGAGACTGCCCGACACCGAGGCCGCCATCGTCGCCACCGCCAAGCAGATGTTCGAGTGGCGCCGCCGCCACCCGCACTGTGCTGTCTGCGGCCAGCGCAGCGAGGTCCAGGACGGCGGCTGGAAGCGCAAATGCCCGTCCTGCGAGGCGGAGCATTTCCCGCGCACCGATCCGGTGGTGATCATGCTGCCCGTGCATGGCGAGCGCTGCCTGCTGGGCCGCCAGGAGCGCTGGCCGCCGGGCATGTTCTCGGCCCTGGCCGGCTTCCTGGAACCCGGCGAAAGCATCGAGGAGGCCTGCGCCCGGGAACTGCACGAAGAGGCCGGCCTGCGGGCGGTGAAGGTCCGCTATCACTCGACCCAGCCCTGGCCCTATCCGTCGTCGCTGATGATCGGCCTGATCGCCGAGGTCGAGGACGACGAGGGCACGCCCGACCAGGCCGAGCTTTCCGAAATCCGCTGGTTCACGCGAGCCCAAGCCCGCGACCTGATCGCCGGCAAACTCGACGACGCCGCGGCCCCCGGCAAACTCGCCATCGCCCACCAGCTCATCAAGGCCTGGGCGGAGGAGGGGTAGGCAAGGGCGCTTTCCCTCCCCTGTGGGGAGGGACAGACCGCGAAGCGGTCAGGGTGAGGCAGTCACGACCGGGCGCTGACTCACCAGCTCGAAGAATGCTCTCTGTTCATGGAACAAAAAGTGCACATAATCTCTAATGCGACCCGAGATCGCTCGCGCCCGAGAACTACGCCGCAACATGAGCGAGCCTGAGATCATCCTCTGGTCCCGACTCCGACGCCTGCGCGCGCAGGGCTATGTGATCCATCGCCAACACCCGTTCCGCGGCTACTACCTCGACTTCGCCTGTCTCTCCCGATGGCTCGTAGTTGAAGTCGACGGCTTCCAACACAGCGACGAGGTCCAGGCTGAGTACGACGGGATTCGCGACAAGATCCTGAGACGCCACGGCTTTCGGGTGATGAGGTTCTGGGCAGGCGAGGTTAGGCGCAATCTGAATGGCGTCATGGACCAGATCGTCCTGGCGCTGGAGACGGCGCCTAGCGTTCGCGGTCGGGGTGAGCCAGGCGGATCAGGCGCCGGCGCGGAGCTTGATCGCGGCCTCCTCACCCTGGCGGCTTCGCCGCCTGTCCCTCCCCGGAACGGGGAGGGGAAAACAGCGCCGCCCTACCCCCGCGTCCGGAACGGATCCGCGGAGTACACGCCCAGGATCTCGAACTTCTCCGCGAAGAAGCTCAGTTCCTCGAACGCCAGCGCCAGGCCCCGATCCTCGGGCCGGCCGTCGGCTTCGGCGTAGAAGAAGGTCGCCGTCCAGGCGCCGTTCTCCATGTAGCTCTCCAGCTTGGAGATGTTCACGCCGTTGGTCGCAAACCCGCCCATGGCCTTGTAGAGCGCGGCCGGCAGGTTGCGGACCCGGAAGACGAAGCTGGTGATGCAGGGCTGGGTGAAGGGCGGCGGCGGCGGGTCCTTCTCCGCCGTCATGACCAGGAAGCGGGTGGTGTTGTGGTGCTCGTCCTCCATATCGCGGACGAGGATATCGAGGCCGTAGATCTCCGCCGCCAGGGCCGGCGAGATCGCCGCCTTGGTGCGGTCCGGGGTCTGCGACAGGATGCGCGCCGCGCCGGCGGTGTCGCCCACCGCCTCGGTCTTCAGCTTCATCCGCCGGATGGCCTTGCGGCATTGCGCCAGCGCGATGGGCATGGAGGAGACGGTCTTCACTTCCTCCAGCGTCACGCCGGGATTGACCATCAGCTGGAAGTGGATCGGCTTGAACCGCTCGCCGACGATCTTCAGGCCCGAATTCGGCAACAGGTGATGCACGTCGGCGACGCGCCCGGCGATGGAGTTCTCCACCGGGATCATGCCCAACTTGCAGTCGCCTTTCTTCACCGCCTCGAAGGCTTCTTCGAAGGTCGGATAGGGCGCGGGCTCCAGCTCGGGATAAGCCGCCGCACAGGCCTCATGGCTGTTGGCGCCCAGTTCGCCCTGGAAGGCGATGCGGTCTTTGGTGCTCATCGAAGGGTCCTAGCATGGGCCCGCGCGCGCTCAAGGTCCGCGGGGTTGTCGACGCTGATCGGCGCCTCGTCGATCACCGCCGCCCAGATCGACATGCCGAGTTCCAGGGCGCGCAGCTGCTCCAGCCGCTCGCGTTTCTCCAGCGGCGACGGCGGTGCGGCGCAGAACCGTTCCAGCGCCGCGCGGCGGAAGCCATAGATGCCGTGGTGCAGCCACACCGGCGCGTCGCCGTACAACACCGAGCGGGTGAAATAGAGCGCCCGCGCCGTCCGCCCGTCCGGCTGCATCGCGGCCACCACCTTGGGGATGTCGGGATTGGTCCGTTCAGCCGGGTCAGCCTCGGCCACCATGACGGTCGAAAGATCGCACGACGGCTCGGCGGCCAGCAGGCGCGCAACGACCGCGACGGCGTCCGGCTGCACGAAGGGGATGTCGCCCTGCAGGTTGATCACCACGTCGTGGCGCCGGTCGGGGTCCAGCTCGCCCAGCGCCGCCACGATCCGGTCGGAGCCCGACGGCAGGTCCGGGTCGGTCAGCACCGCGCGGCCACCCGCCCGAACGACCGCGTCCACGATCTCCGAATCGCCCGCCGCCACGGCCACCGGACCGACGCCGGCGGCCTCGGCTTGCCTCAGCACGCGGACGATCATCGGTATGCCGCCGATGTCGGCCAGCGGCTTGCCGGGCAGGCGCGTCGCGGCCATGCGCGCGGGGATCAGGACGATGGGGTTCACGAGGATGCTCGCAGCCTTGCTTGGGCGGTTGCGCGAGCGCCGGTAGCGTGTAAGAGAGCCGGACGCAACAAGGGGCGGGATTCCCGCGCTTGCGCCGGCTTGTGCGCCGGTTCGCAAAGAGGGCCGATTTCGGGAAAATGAGCGACCTGACCTTCAACAAGTACGCCGGCGCCGTGCTCGCCACCGCCTTTGTCATTGCTGGCCTAGTCCAGCTCTCGGGCGGCGTGTTCAGCGAGGAGAAAGTGGCCAAGCCCGGCTTCCAGGTCACGGTGCAGGAAGAGACCGGCGGCGGCGCGGCCGCGGCCGACGTTCCGCCCGACTGGGGCACGGTGCTGAAGACTGCGGACCCCGCGGCCGGCCAGGCGGTCTTCGCCAAGTGCCAGTCCTGCCACAGCCTGACCGCCAACGGCACGGGCCCGAACCTGACCGGCGTCGAGGGCCGCAAGCCCGGCACCGAGGCCGGCTTCGCCTATTCCGACGGCATGAAGGCCTTCGGCGAGAAGCAGCCGGTGTGGGACTACGACCACCTCTACATGTTCCTCAAGGGCCCGCAGGCCTACGTGAACGGCACGAAGATGACCTTCGTCGGCCTGAAGCAACCGCAGGACCGCATCAATCTGATCGCCTACCTGCACACCCAGGGTTCGACGCTGCCGATCCCGGCCCCGAACCCCGCCGCAGCCGCTCCGGCGGCGGCGGGCGCAGCTCCGGCTCCGACCGCGAAGCCCGGCGACAAACCGGCCGCAGCGGCTCCCGCAGCCGCTCCGGCGGCCGACGCCAAGACCCCGCCGACGAAGTAGCGACGTCCCTTCTCCCCTTGTGGGAGAAGGGGGCCTGCGGAGCAGGTCGGATGTGGGGTCGAAAGCCTTATCCGATCTGACTTCCGCCCCGCGTGGAGAGCGGAGCAAAGCCCCACATCCGTCAGCCTTCGGCTGCCACCTTCTCCCCAACGGGGAGAAGGACCTCAGATCCGCCTGAACGCAGTGGGTTTCCCCACGCCCGCCGCGTCGATCCGGGTGATCGCGGTTTCCAACGGCTCGATGGCCACCGCCATGTGGAAGCCGTTGGCGTGGACGATGCGTCCCCCTTTAGCGCTTGGTGGATCCAGGCCGATGCCCACGTGGCCCTTCCAGAACACCAGGTCGCCGCGCCCGAACTCGGCACGCTCGATTTCCCGGCCCAGGTCCGCCTGCTGATCGGTGTCGCGCGGGCAGGCCTGGCCGCAGGCGAACAGCGCCGCCTGCACCAGGCCGGAACAATCCAGCCCCAGGCTCTCGCGTCCGCCCCACAGATAGGGCGCGCCCAGGAACCGCTCCGCCACGCCGGCCATATCGGTCTCGAAGGTCCCGATGGGCGTCAGGTGCTCGGCGGCCATCCAGCCGGCGCCGGCGACCCTGGCCAGCCGGCCCTCCGTCGCCTCCGCGGCGACCAGGGCGTTCATCGAATAGGGTCCGGACGCGCGCGACTTGATGCTGGGCTCGGCGAAGGCGTAGGTGCGCGCCGCGCCCACCCGATGCGTCGGCTCCGGCCCCGGCGCGGCCAGGGCCGAGGCGGCCACGAAGCCCACATAGCCGTCCCGCCGCGCCTGGCCCCAGAGGAAGCCACCCTCCTCCTCGACGGCCTCGAAAGCCTCGCCGAACAGCAGCTGGTCCATCTGTTCCGACGCCAGGTCCGGCGCGCGGTGGACGCCCACCGCCGCAACGGCGCAGGTCAGGGTCTTGGGATCGAGGTAGACCTCCGCGCGCACCAGGCCCTCCAGCGCCCGGCTGGCGATCCCGTCGCGCAAGGGCGTCACGCGGGGGTCCCAGGAAGCCGAGGCGTCCATCACGCGAACCGGTCCCGGATCATCCGGTAGAGCCCGCGGATCGCCTGCGCCTCGGCGCCGGCCGGATGGCCCGGCCGGTTGCGCGGGTTCCAGGCGAAGATGTCGAAGTGCGCCCAGGGCCCGCAGTTGGCCCCGCTGGGGGCGAACCGCTGCAGGAACAGCGCCGCCGTCACCGAGCCCGCCTGGGCCCAGGCGTCCGGGTCGTTCTTGATCTCGGCCACGTCTGAGTCGAGGGCCTCGGCATAGGGCTTCCAGAGCGGCATGCGCCAGACGGGGTCCGACGTCGCCTTGGCCGCCGCCTCGATCTGCCCGGCCAGCTCCTCGTCGTCGGTATAGAACGGCGGCAATTGCGGCCCGAGCGCCACCCGCGCCGCCCCCGTCAGCGTCGCCAGGTCGATGGTCAGCGCCGGCTCGAGTTCGCCCGCGCGGGTCAGCGCGTCGGCCAGGATCAACCGCCCCTCGGCGTCGGTGTTGCCGACCTCGATGGAAAGCCCCTTGCGCGAGGCCAGCACGTCGCCCGGCCGCATGGCGTCGCCGCTGATGGCGTTCTCCACCACCGGCGTCAGGATGGTGAGCCGCACCGGCAGCTTCGCCGCCATGATCATCCGCCCCAGCGCCAGGGCGTGGGCCGCGCCGCCCATGTCCTTCTTCATCTGCCGCATGCCGGCTGAGGGCTTGATGTCGAGGCCGCCGGTGTCGAACACCACGCCCTTGCCCACCAGGCAGACCAGCGGCTTGTCCCTACCGGCGCCCTCCCAGCCCACCTCGATCATCCGGGGGCTGCGCGCCGGATCGGCGGCGCGGCCGACGGCGTGGACCGCCGGATAGTTGGCCTCCAGCAGGGCGTCGCCGGTGACGACCGCGATCTTCGCGCCATGCAGCTCGGCGATCTCACGGGCGATGGTCTCGATCTGCAAGGGGCCCATGTCGTTGGCCGGCGTGTTGACCATGTCGCGGGCGAGCGCGCAGGCGTGCGCCACCTGGCGAACCTCGGCGACGTCCACACCCTCGGCCACCAGCTTCGCCCGCTCCGCGCCGTGGGCCTTGTAGCGGTCGAAACGGTAGCTCCCGAGTGCGAAGGCCAACGCGACGTCGTCGGGCTTGAGCCCCTCGGGCGCCCGGGCGATCCGGTAGGTCCCGGCCGGCAGCTTGGCGGCCAGAGTGCGGAAGGCCATGGGATCGCCGCCGGCGCCCAGCCCGAACAGCACATGCGCCAGCGCCCCGTCGGCGCCGGGGACCAGCAGCAGCTGGCCGGCCTTGCCCTTGAAGTCGGAGAGCGCCGCGAAGGCCTTGGCGCCCGCCGGGATGGCGTCCAGCGCCGGCCCGGTCTCCGCCTCGGTCAGCGCCTGCACCGGGATTGTCGGGCCTTCGGCAGCGTCGAGGATCACGTCGGACATGAGGGGCCTTTCCGGAGAACGAGGAAGCCGTCCTTTTCCTAGCTAGTTTGCGCAAGCCTTCCAACGGAAGGTGTAATCGCGTCCTTCTCCCCCTGTGGGAGAAGGTGGCAGCCGCAGGCTGACGGATGTGGGGTTTTGCTCCGCCCTCGGCGCGGGCGGCGGCTTCAATCGAAGCTGAGATGTCTGAGAGACCCCACCTCCGACCTGCTTCGCAGGCCACCTCCTCCCGCAAGGGGAGGAGGGCCGGAGGGGCTCCGCGCGAGCGGCGACGTCGATCGTAACTGGGCTGGACCCTTCGGCCGCCACTTTCTCCCACAAGGGGAGAAGGGAACGTTCGGTGGCTGCTGGCTTCGCGGGGGGAGAGGCATGCGCCTCAGAGATGCGCGCCGAGCGCGGAAGCCGGGAAGGCGATAAGCGCGCCGAGCGCAATGGCCACGCCGTAGGGCACGCCCTCGCCGGGCTTGGCCAGGCGGACGACCCAGGCCGGGCCGGCGCTGGCGATCGCCTGCAGGGGCCCGGACCGCAGGGCCAGCAGCCCCGCCGCCAGGGCTCCGCCCGCCACGCCGGTGACCAGCAGGAAGGTGGGCGCGCCGGTCAGGCCAAGCCACAGGGCCGCGGCGGCGAACAGCTTGGCGTCGCCGCCGCCGATCCAGCGCAGCGCGAACATCACCATCGCCGCAACCAGGGCCACGAGCCCCACCGCCAGGTCGGCCGCTGCCAGCCGCCAGGGCAGGCCGAGCGCCACCGCGGCGACTGCAAAGGCTGCGATCAGGACCCCCGGCATCCAGTTCGGGATGGTGTAGCTGGTCGCGTCGCGCAGGCCCGCGGCGATCACCAGGATCGGGAAGACCAGCAGGATCGCGGTTTGGAACAGATGGATCATCGCACGCTCCTGTAAGCGCCCAGCATGACGCCGTCCGATGAACGGAGGGTTTCGCTGTGGCCCGGTCCCAAAACGAAAACCCCCCGACGGTCGCCCGTCGGGGGGTTCTTGGGTCCAAGCGTTAAACCGAGGCTTAGGCGGCGTTGGCCGCCGTCAGCTTGTCAGAAATGCCTTGGAAGGTCGTGCTCAGCTGACCACCGACCGCGGTCAAAGCGACCACGAGGACCACGGCGATGAGCGCGGCGATCAGGCCATATTCGATGGCCGTCGCGCCGGACTCGTCCTTCAGGAACCGCGTAACGAGTTGCGACATTTCTACTCTCCACAAAACGATTGGCCGCAGCCGCTCGATGGTTCGACGAACTCTTAGGCGGCGGCGTTGGCCGCCGTCAGCTTGGTCGAGATGGTGCTGAAGGTCGTGCTCAGCTGACCGCCGAGCGCGGTCAAAGCGGTGACGAGGACGACAGCGATGAGCGCGGCGATCAGGCCATATTCGATGGCGGTCGCGCCGGACTCGTCCTTCAGGAAGCGCGTGACAAACTTGGACATGATGATCTCCTTATGAGCGAGCAGTCGTTGGCGGGCTTCAAGCTGTTCGCCTGCTCGCCCTAATGCCACACCAAGTTCGCAGACTTCACTTAATCGGCAGTAAATGGATCAGTATTCAATCTAAGTTTCTTTGGTAAATTGAGGTTAACACTTAATTTCGATTAACCACTCGACGGATGGTATCCAGCTTGACTGTAGTCGCGGCCATCCGGGGTCATTAAATCTCAGTCAATCACGGACGCCGCCGCCTCGCCCTTCTCCCCTTGTGGGAGAAGGTGGCGGCCGAAGGCTGACGGATGTGGGGTCGCGCTCCGCTCTCCGCGCGGTGCGGAAGTCAGATCGGATAGGGCTTTCGACCCCACATCCGACCTGCTTCGCAGGCCACCTTCTCCCGCAAGGGGAGAAGGGGCGCACAAAAGCTCGCGGCTTTCCCTTGGCGAATGTCGATCCTTCCTAGCGGTCGCCGCCGCGCGCCGGACCGCCGCCCTTGACGAACATCAGGCCCCCCAGGCCGATCGCCAGCAGCAGGATGATCGTCGCAAAGCCGCCTTGCTGGCTGTGGGTCGCCCGGGTTCCCCAGTTGACCAGGGTCGGCGCGAGCCAGGCCGTCGCCACGCCGGAGAGCGCGAATACTCCGAAGAAGGCGCCCGCCTGGGTCGGCGGAGTCAGCCGGGTCAGCAGCGTGCGGCTGGAGGCGTACTGGCCCGAGATGAACACCGCGTTCGAAAAGCCGATCAGGATGAAGATCCAGTCGGGAAGCTGGCGGAACACCGGCCCGTTCCACAGCGGCGCATGCGCCGCGGGGTCGTAGGGCCAGAGGTAGAGGATCCTGTCCGGCGCGATCCCGAGCATGGCGGCGAGACCGACGATGGTCATGAAGATCTGGATCCGCAGCGCGTTCTTCGGCCCAAGGCCGGCGTCCAGCAAGCGGGCGACAAAGCCGCCAAAGGCCGCCAGCACGCTCAGCAGGACCCCGTAGGCCAGCATCGCCAGCGGCGGCCACTTCATGACGCCCACGGCGTAGACGCCCGCATAGATCAGCACCGCGTTCATGCCGTCGACGAAGAACATCCGTGAGGCGAGGTAGATCACCGCGTCGCGATAGCGCCGCACGGTCTTGAGCATGGCGGCCAGTTCGCCGGCCCCCGCGGCCCAGGCCTTCAGCATCAGGACGCCGGTGCGCGGCGCGTCCGGGGTGAACAGGAAGAGCGGGATCGAGCCCAGCGCCAGCAGCCCCGCCGACATCAGGGCCACCACCCGCTCCGGCTCGTGGGTCGCCGGGTTCAGGCCGAACAGCGGCGAGGCGGGGACCCAGGCCCAATGGACCTTGCCCGGCAAGGCGAAGGCCCAGGCGGTGAAGGCCAGCGCCACCACCGAAAAGGAGTTGCCCAGCGTCAGCGCCAGGCCCGAGGCCTTGTGCGCCGCGCCCAGGCCCGCGGCCCGCACCAGCAGCGAGTTGTGCAGCACCTCGGTGTAGACGAACAGCACCCGCGCCGCGATCACCAGCAGCATCAGGATGGGCAGCGTGATCGCCCCGCCGGGCTTCGCCCACCAGAGCGCCGCGATCAGCGGGACCATCAGCCCGACCGCCAGGCCCAGCCAGCCCTTGCGCGGGCCAAGCTTGTCGATGGAGGCGCCCAGGAACGGCGCGGTCACCACCACGATCCAGCCGATGTACTGGTCCCAGCTGGAGATCACCTGCTGGCCGCGCACCGGGTCACCCACCAGCACCGCGGCCACATAGGGCATGAAGATGTAGATCGTAACCAGGATGATGAAGGGGTCGCGGCCCCCCTGGAAAATGGACCAGGACGCGCCGCCCAGGCTCAGCTTCCCGTCGCCGCCCACCTCGCCGACCATGGTCTCATCGACCACCGCCGAGACGCCGTGGACCTCCAGTGGAGCGGACTCGGTCAAGGCGCGCCCTCCCAGGCTCCGCCTTTGCGGCGGTTGGGCGCGACGTTGACCGACTTTCGAGGCGGAGGCTAGGCGAAGGCCTCCAACGTGTCCTTCTCCCCCTGCGGGAGAAGGTGGCCTGCGAAGCAGGTCGGATGTGGGGTCGAAAATCCTCTCGACCGCACCTAAGCTGAGCCATGGACCGCAAGGCGATGGTCAAACGGGCTCGGGCCCTGCGAAGCAATCCGACGGCGACTGAGCGGCTGCTTTGGAGCCGGCTCCGGCAACGAAAGCTTGGCGGCCTGAAGTTCCGCTGTCAGACGCCGATGGGACCTCACGTCCTCGACTTTGTCTGCTTCAGGTATCGGCTGATCGTTGAAGGGATGGTCCCTTCCACGATCCCGAGCGCGACGCGGTCCGCGACGCCTGGCTGGAAGCACGGGGGTTTCGGGACCTCAGGTTCAGCAATCGCGAAATCGCCGGCTCGCCTGAGCAAGTCGCGGATCGAATCCTGGCCGTGCTGGACGAGTTGGGCCCGTCCCGAAGCTCTGAGCGACCCCACCTCCGACCTGCTTCGCCGGCCACCTCCTGCCACAAGGTGTTCAGACCGGGGACATCCGTCACGGATGTCTCCGCACACCCGTCACGGATGTCCCCGGTCTGAACACAAGGGGGGAGGATCTCTTAGGCCAGCTTCCGATCCGCCGCCGCCAGCGCGGCCTTGGCGTCGGCCGCGAAGCCCTGGGCGTTCAGGGCCTCGCAGAGCGCGGTCAGGCACAGGCGCACGTGCCAGGCGGTGGCCGAGGCGCCCATCAGGCCGATCCGCCAGACCTGGCCCTTCAGCGCCCCGATGCCCGCGCCGATCTCCAGGTCCCAGTTCGCCAGCACATGGCTGCGCACCGCCGCCTCGTCGACGCCGTCCGGCACGCGCACGGTGTTGAGCTGCGGCAGGCGGTGCGGCTCGGCGACCAGCATGGAGAGGCCCGCGGCCTCGATCCCGGCCACCAGAGCTTCATGCATGCGCGCGTGGCGCACGATGGCCGCCTGCTGGCCCTCTTCGAAGATCGCCACCAGGGCCTCATGCAGGCCGTAAAGCGCGTTGATCGGCGCGGTATGGTGATAGGTCCGGCCGCCGCCCCCACTTCCATCGGGGCCGCCCCAGTAGCTCATCAGCAGATTGAAATCCAAAAGCCAGTTGCGGACCTTTTCCTTGCGGCCCGAGATCGCCGCCTGGGCCCGCTTCGACAGGGCGATGGGCGACAGCCCCGGCGGCGCCGACAGGCACTTCTGGGTCCCGGAATAGACCACGTCGGCGTCCCAGGCGGCCACGTCCACGACGATGCCGCCCAGCGAGGTGACGCAGTCGACCACCGACAGCGCCCCGTGCTTACGCGCGACGGCGCAGAGGCTCGCCGCATCGCTGCGCGCGCCGGTCGAGGTCTCGGCGTGCACAAAGGCGAACACCTTCGTCCGCGCTTCGGCCAGCGCCGCTTCACAGCGCGCCACATCCACCGGCTGGCCCCAGTCGTGATCGACGGTGACCACGCTCGCGCCGGCCCGTCCGGCCATGTCGGCCATCCGCCCGCCGAACGCCCCGTTGATGGCCACTACGCAGCGGTCGCCCGGCTCCAGCAGGTTCATGATCGCCGCCTCCATGCCCGCCGTTCCCGGCGCGGGCAGCGGGACGCAGGCGTGGTCCGGGGCGTTGAACAGGCGCTGCAGGGCCGCCTTGATCTCCTCCATCAGCGCCTGGAACTGCGGGTCCAGGTGACCGATGGTCGGCCGCGCCAGCGCGCTCAGCACGCGAGGGCTGACGTCGGAGGGGCCCGGACCCATCAGGATCCGCCGCGGCGGCTGGAAGGATTGCATGTCAGTCTCGCGGTTAGGGTGAAAACTCAACTATAATTGAAATATATCAACATCTTGGAAAATCCCGTCTTCCCGGACGGCCTGCAAGGCCGAGCCGGGACCCAGGGGCGACCGCACTGCAGAACCCCCTAGGTCCCGGCTCTCCGCTGCGCTGCGGCCGGGATGACAGCATTGGAGGGGCGAATAATTGAGTCTTCAACCTAGTACTACAGTTGCGGCTCAAGTGATTTTCTGATTCCCTTCGACAGGTTATGGAGGGAGCCATGTCTGTCGCCTCGTGGTCAGGATCCTTATTGGCTTGGGAGCAGGAGCTCACAGCGCTGAAGGCGCGGGTTGGGCGGGTGCTTCGGCGTCGTGAGCTGCGCGAGACGGGCGCGGATTTCCTGGATGGTCTTCTGTCGGGCATCGAGCGCAAGACGGGCTGGCTGATGGCTGAGCAATCCGGCGCCGATCGGCCCTACCGGATGCAGTCGCTGTTGGGGCGTAGCCAATGGGACGCCGATCAGCTGCGAGACGAGGTTCGCGATTATGTGGTGGAGGCGCTGGGCGACGCGGACGGCGTCCTCATTGTTGACGAGACGGGGTTTGTGAAGAAGGGGGATCGCTCTGCCGGTGTCGCGCGCCAGTACTCGGGGACAGCGGGTCGGATCGAGAACAGCCAGGTCGGCGTGTTCCTGGCCTACGCGAGCCGCTACGGCCAAGCGCTGATCGATCGCAGGCTT
>NZ_DATAPY010000043.1:0-48586 GCF_036264965.1 Phenylobacterium sp. | reverse complement strand
CGGGAAGACCACCGGGCTCTCCCAGCCGTCCGCGCTGACGGCGCCGACGCCGAAGAACCAATCGTCGATATTGACGTCCTTCAGCACCGCCTGTCCGCTGGGCGCGGCGTCGCGGCTGTAACGCCATTGCGGGTCGGTGGTGGAGCGCCACCACAGGTGATAGCGCGCGGCGTCCGCCGCCGGCCGCCACTTCACCGTGGTGTCGGCCGAGACCGCGCCGGAAATCTCCACATGGGTCGGCGGCGCGGGCGCGGACGCGAGCGCGGCCATGGTGACCACGTTCAGGCGGGTGACATTGGCCAGGTAGGCGAAGTCGACGCCCTCGATCACGTCGCCGTACCGGATCCCGTTCTCGGTGCGCAGGTCCTGGTGCTGGCGGTTGTAGTTCTCGTTGGCCTCGGTGACCCGCACCGCGGGGAAGCCCGCCTTGATCATCTCGGTCTGGTCGCCGCCGCGGCCGAAGCGGTCAGTCCGGTAGACCATGGTCACCTTGAAGTTGCCCAGATAGGCCCCGGCCAGGCCGTCCATGTAGCGGGCGATCTGGCGCGAGGGTGAGTCGACCTCGCCGCCGTTATAGCGCCGCCGGTCGGCCTCCGCGGCGGTCTCGACGCTTTTGGTGCCTTCGGAGAAGACCCGCACGCGGTTGGTCTCGCGCACCCCGCTGATGCCTTCCGAATTGCCGACGATGTCGTTGTTGAGGTCCGCCTCCACCCGCCAGCCCTGCTTGGTGGCGTAGTCCGCCAGGACGTGGCCGCCATAGAGCCCCTGCTCCTCACCGGACAGCACCGCGAAGACCAGGGTGGCGGGGAATTTGTGCTTCGACAGCACCCGGGCGGCCTCGATCACCGCGGCCGTGCCGGAGGCGTCGTCGTTGGCGCCCGGCGCGTCGGAGGTGAAGTTCTGGACGTCGGTCACCCGGCTGTCGATGTGGCCGGAGATGACGATCACCCGGCCCGGATCGGTCGTCCCCTTCTGGATGGCCACGATGTCCATGACCTCAGTGGGATTGGGCACGCGGCGGCCGGTGAACATCTCCGAAGGCGTCTCGACGGTGAGGCAGCCCCCGCAGTCCTTGGACATGGCCTGGAACTGGCCGGCGACCCAGCGCCGCGCCGCGCCGATGCCGCGGGTGTCGGACTTGGTGTCGGAGAGCGTGTGGCGGGTGCCGAAGGCCACGAGCTTGGCGATGGTGGCGTGCTCCTGCTCCGGCGAGACCTCTGCGGCCAGGGTGTGCAGCAGGGCGTGCTCGGTGGGTGAGGGCTGCGCGGACGCGGCGGTGGCGGCCAGCGCGAAGGCGGCGGCGAGAGCAAGGATGTGGCGCAAGGAAGGCTCCAGACTGAGGCGGGGCGACCTTCGCTGTACCGCCACGCTGACGCAAGGGGAGGAGCCCTCAAGGCGGGTTGTGTTCGGAGGAACGCCGCCTGACTGTCCAGGGAATTGCAGCGCAGGAGGTCGGAATGCGACGCTGGATCGGGTTCGCCGCAGCTGTCCTGGGCCTGATTGCCGCCAACCCATCGCTTGCCGCCGCCCTTAAGGGCGAGTGCCCTGAGGGCTACACCGTCCGCGCCGGTCTCAACACCGACTTCCCGCACGCGGGCGAGAGGCGCGCCTTCCTGGTCTATCCGCCGGAGGGCGTGACAGGCCCTGCGCCGGTCTTCGTGCCCCTGACCGGCTCCGTTGAGTCGACGATGGACAACCTGACTGTGGCGCGCAGTGGGGCGACCTCGCTGATGGCCAGGCAGGGCTTCCTGGTGATCGGCCCGGTGCGGGCTTGCGCCAACCAGGACCCGACCCTGAAGGCCGGGGTCTGCAACGGCCCGGGCCACGACGGCTGGAACTGGAACCCCTGGCGCGAGGGCCGCGCCGCCGGCCGGGCCGGCGATAGGTTCAAGATCGACGAAGGCCCTGACTCCACGTTCCTGATCGCCGCTGTGAAGTGCGCCGCCAAGTCGTTTCCGGTCGACGCCAAGCGTATGTATCTGGGCGGCATCTCCTCGGGCGGCACCATGACCAACCGGGCGCTGACCTTCCGCTCCGACTTCTGGGCGGGCGGCCTGCCGATCTCCGGCGAATGGTACGTGAGCACGGACGAGGGGAGCGCGCTCAGCTTCAACGACGTCCGGGACTACGTCGCCACCGATCCGGCCAAGATCTTCCAGGGCCGGGTCGGTCCCTATCCGCTGAAGGCGAAGCTCGATCCGATGATCGTGATCACCGTCTGGGGCGGCGAGAAGGACCTGTGGGACTGCGGCCCGCCCCTGGGGCTGTGCTCGGACTATCGGCCTACGACCCAGGCGGCCTCGAACTACTTCAGCGCGCAGAAGGCTGTGGTCCACGTCGCCTGCAGCGCCCATCACGGCCATATGTGGCCCCAGGCCAACACCCAGGCCTTCAACGCCTGGGCGCTCAAAACATTGGCGTCGCATCCAAAGGGCAGCAATCCGGCGAGGTTCAAGCTGACGACGCCGCCGGACGGCTATAGCTGCAAGCTTGGCCGCTTCACGGACCACTATCCCGAAGGATGACGCCCATGCGCCGTTGCGCCTCTGCCCTCGGCCTTGCGGCCGTTCTTTTCTCGGGCGCCGCCCAGGCCGCGCCAGCCTGCGCGCCGAAGGGCTCCGGCCCGGCGGTGGAGGCCGCCGTGCGGGCCTGGTTCGACGCCGGTCGTCGCGACGACCTGGCGGCGCTGGCGAAGATCCAGGCGCCGGGCTTCTACGCCTACGACGGCGGCAAGAAATACGAGGGCCTGGCGCTCGGCGAGCTGGTGAAGGGCGCCCATGCTTCGGGCGTCAAGATCGAGTGGGGCCTGCACGACTTCGACATCCACATGGCCTGCGACCAGGCCTGGGTCGCCTGGGTCAACACCGGGGCCTCGGGCAAGGCCGGCGCGATGCAGCCGGTGACCTGGCTGGAGTCGGCGGTGTTCGGCTGGCAGGGCGGGGCTTGGCGCATGGAATTCCTGCACTCGGCCCGCGTGCCGCCGCCGCCTCCGACCTAAAGCCGCTCAGCGCGGGTAGTAGTAGCGCGGGTAGTAGCCATAGGGCGCCGGCTGGGCCTGCGCCTGGGCCGGCGGATAGGCGTAGGGGTCGCGCCCATAGTAGGCCTGCTGCGCCTGAACCGCCCGTTGCCGCTCCTGGTCGGCGATCATACGCTGGCGGGTCTGGTCGGCCTCGGCGGCGAGTTGGTCGGCCTGGGCCTGGACCCGCTGGGCTTCGGCGGTGACCCGGGCGCGCTCAGCCTCGGCGGCGGCGGTCTGGGCCCGGGCGGTCTTCAGCTGTTCGTCGGCGACGGCTTTGGCGCGGGCGTCGACCTGGGCGCGGGCGCGCTGGGCGTCGAGCTCGGCCTCGCGGGCGCGGCGCTGGCCGGCCACCTGGGCGCCGCAGATCCTCAGGTCGGCGATCCCCTGGCCGGCGCCGCTCAGGGAGGCGCTGACCGCCTCGTCCGCCAGCCAGGCCATCTGCAGGGTCTTGCCGCGGCGAAGCGCCGCCAGCGTTTCGTCCGAGAGGTTCATCACCGCCAGCCCCTCCTCGCCGGTACGCTGCACCAGATTAGCGAAGGGCTTGCCGTCGATGCGGATCGGCAGGAAGGCCTGGCTCGGCACGCCCTCCTTGGCGAAGCGGAGCGCCACGTGATCGCCGTCGGAAATCAGCGCGATCGGCGCGATGGCGCCGGACCGCGAGACCATTTCCAGATCGGTGTGACAGGCCGAATCCTCAGGCGTGATCGCCCAGGCGGCTGTTTCCAGGCCCGCCGCAGCCGCCGTCCCCGCCGCCGACAGTCCCGCAACTGCCCCGATAAAGGAGAAGAAAATCCCAGCCCCGATGCGATGCATCATGACAGCTCCGATAGAACCGCCCCTCGCCGACCAAGCTACGCCGAGTGGAGGCGCGCGGCTAGGGCCCGGTTTGTCACATGTCGGTAACGCTTAAGCTTGCGCCGCTCACCCGGTTTGCCGGGCGTGGCGGCGGCAATAGTTGAAGCGGGACGGGCGCCTACGCCGCGTAGCTCAGCGGGTGCGGCTCGGCGCCGAGGCCGGACTCGAAGTCCTGCAGCAGCTCCAGGATCTCGCCCATAGGCGCCATCAGCGGCTTGCCCAGCGGGAAGCGGTAGCGCCAGAAGGTTGCCACGTGGCTGAGCGTGCCCGCGCCCTCGCCCAGCGCCATGAACATCTCCGGCGAAGCCAGCAGGAAGTCGCGGAACGCCGCGGCGTTGCCTTCGGTGAGCTGCAGGAACACCGCGTCATAGGTCTTCAGATAGCCCATGACCGCCTTCACCTGACCCTCCATGGCCGAGCGCAGGCGCAGCTTCATCTCATCGATCAGCACCATCAGGTCGCGGTCGCGCGGGCCGATGACCCGCAGCTTCATGACCTCGATCAGCACTTCCTTGAGCCTGGGCCACAGGCTGTTCAGGACCCACTTGTAATAGAGGAAGCCCTTCCAGCTGAAGATGCCCTCGCGGTAGCTGTCGCCCTCGAGCTGCAGGGTGAGGCGCAGGGGCTCCAGGCGTTCGTCCGTCTTGGAGGAGAGCAGGGCCTCCACCAGCCGCGTCGTCGCCCCGCCGGAGCCCGCGCCGCCGTAGGCCAGCTCGATCAGGCGGGCGATTTCGCCGCCCACGAAGCGCTGCATCTTGTCGGCGTCGCCCGGCGAGATGTCGAAGTGGGTCGGGCTGATCTCATAGCCGCGCCGTTTCAGGTGCTCGCGCAGCAGGAAGGGATCGAGCGACGGCAGCTGGTCGATGGCCTCGAGGATCTCGACGTCGCGGATCATGTCGTCGGCGCCGCCGCGCA
Organism: Phenylobacterium sp.; assembly: GCF_036264965.1. Lineage (GTDB taxonomy): Bacteria > Pseudomonadota > Alphaproteobacteria > Caulobacterales > Caulobacteraceae > Phenylobacterium. The sequence goes on along the minus strand of NZ_DATAPY010000043.1, from coordinate 43,797 downwards.
GTTCCTGCAGGATCGGCAGCCAGCCCCTTTCGCCGACGAAGACCGTGCGCCCGCCCAGGGCGAGGTCCGACTTGTCGAAGGGCACGATGAGCTTGGTGGCGGTGCGGGTCAGGCCCTCGAAAAGATCCGCCTCGTCGGCCCGCAGGCGATGCTTCAGCACCACCGAACCGTTGAGCACCGGGCTCTTGAACAGCGGCGACGCCAGATGCTCGGGATTGCCGGCGTTGAGCACCGCCAGGGCCGACAGGTTCAGGACCCGGCTGGTCGAGGCCGTCTTCTCAAGGCCCTTGAGGCTTCGATAGATACGTTCGTTGGAGCCCGCCACGTTCGCCGTCCGGTCCTGATAGAGCCACCCCCATGCGGCCCTAGGCTCCCTGCATCCCACGTAAAACCGAAAGGACCGTTAAGGACGCCCGGCTGGCGCGCCTGGAACGGCCGGCTTCGAACGCCGTTACGCGTCCATGGCGCCGCAGGAGCACGATCCCAATCCCGACCGCGGGCTCGACCCCGAAATCGTCCGCGAGATCGACGGTCTGATGACCGGCCCGGTCGCGGCGCGCCCCACGGTGATCGTCGTCGGCGACGACGCTGTCCTCAGTTTCACCCCGGCGCCGCGCACGGCGTCAGAGTCGCCGCGAACACCCGCCCAGGTTGGATTCGGCAAACCAAGTTCGCTGCACGGTAGAAAACCGCGAAGTTTTGCGCGCATGATGATGCATGGCCACGAAACCTGACCAGGACCACGTCGGCTCCGAAGGCGCCACCGCGTCGGTGACCTACCATCTGCCGGCCCAGGCTCTGCGTGGCGCCGTCACCACCTATTATCTCGTCAAGGTGACCGGGCCGGGGACAGTCTGGGACCAGATCTTCCCCGAGTGGCCGAATTTCCGCCTGATCCTCTCGGGCGAATGGGAGGCGCATTTTCCGGGCGATCCTCGCCAGCCGGTGCCGACCATCGGCATGAGCGGGGCGCTGGAGAAGGCGTTGTGGGCCGGCGGGTCGCAGGGCGTGATGGTCGGCGTGGGCCTGATGCCGGCGGGCTGGCCGCAACTGACCACCTGCCCGGCCGAGGTCTTCACCAATCGTCTGTGCCCGCTCAGCGAGGCCATCGGCCCCGTCGCCGACGAGCTCTACCGGCGCCTGCGGCTGGCGGACGGCGACGAGGCGATCTACGCCGTGCTCGACGATGTGCTGCTCTCGATCCTGACCGAGCGGCCGGAGGCCGCGACTGTGGCCGCCGCCCACGCCGCGCTGCAGGACCCGCAGGTGCAGACCGTGGCCGATTGGGCGGAGGTTGTCGGCCTGTCATCACGTCAGCTTGAACGGTTCTCGAACCGCTATTTCGGCATGTCGCCAAAGCGGCTGCTGCGCCGCCAGCGTCTGCTGCGCACGCTGGCGGCCATGCGCGACGCCTCGGCGGGGACCTGGACCCAGTTCCTCGACGCCCAGTTCACCGACCAGGCCCATTTCATCCACGAATTCAAATACTACATGGGCCTGTCGCCCGGCGCCTACCTGGCCCGCGAGCAGCCGTTCATGGCGGAGGCCTGGAGGCGCCGGAAGGCCCTCCTGGGCTCTCCCGTCCAGGTGCTGCAACCGCCGGAAGGCGCCGCGTCGTAGCGAACGCTACAATTTTAGCGGGTGTCGCATACTTACAATCCGCCGCTCGGCCGACGCGGTTCACTGACCCTGTTCTTTGGGTCTGGTGGCGGTGAGTGAGATGAACAGCAGCGTGGATATAATGGTCGGCCGGCGTCTGCGGGCGCGGCGCAGGTTGTTGGGCTATTCGCAGCAGAATCTAGGCCAAGCCTGTGGGGTCACCTTCCAGCAGATCCACAAGTACGAGGCCGCCGTCTGCCGCATGTCGGCGGTGATGCTGTGGAAGCTGTCGCAGGTGCTGGAGGTGGACGTGGGGTACTTCTTCGGAACCCTCACCGACGATGAGATCAGCATCGCCCGGCGCCACGACCTAGCGATGTCCCGCGAGATTCCGCGCGAAATGAGCGACATGGTCTAGGGGTGCGGGCGGCGATAGTGCCCGCCGGGTCGTAAATTCACTTTTTGTTCCGGAATTCGCGGCCTTCCGAGATAGACTTCCGGCGATGGCCAGCCGCTTCCGCACCCTCCCTTACGACGAAGGTCTCGCCCAGCGGGTCCTCGACCGTATCGCCGAGGGCGCCATGCTGCGCGACCTCTGGCGCGACCCGAGCCTGCCCACCCGCGGCGACCTGCGCCGCTGGCGCCACGCCGACCCGGCCTTCGACGCGCGGGTGCGCGAGGCAGTGAACCGCGCCCGCGGCCGACGCATGACGAGCTATGACGAGGCCGTGGCAGAAACCATCTGCGTGCGCCTGATCGAGGGCGAGAGCCCGCGCGGCATCTGCCTCGACCCGGCCATGCCCAGCCTCATGACCGCCTACGAATGGCGCAGGACCCAACCCGCCTTCGACCACGCCCTGGCCGTCGCCCGCGAGCTCCAGGCCGACCGCCTGGGCGAACAGGGCTGGGAGATTGCCCGGTCGATCACGCCCCAGACCGCTCGCGCCGCCGCTACGCAGCTCACCCAGCTCCGCTGGTGGGCCGGCAAGCTCAGCCCCAAGAAATACGGCCGCCACAAGCCCGTCGACCCCACCGCGTCCGGGCGGCGGGTGCAGCACGTCTATGTGAAGCGGTTCACGGACGCGGGGGAGTCGGGCAATGAGGCCACGCCCCCAAAACCTCCACCGCCCTGAGTTGAATCGACACGCAACGGCGTTGGAGTTCGGCTTCCCCTCCCCCTTGCGGGGAGGGGTCAGGGGTGGGGGTGCAAGCTGTGAGGCGAGTGTTCTCGCCCCCCAAGCGCGGCGTTGACACCCCCACACCCAACCCTCTCCCCGCAAGGGGGAGAGGACTTTGCAGTGCTCATTGCGAGGGCGCTGGGGCTGCACTTGGCTCACCTCATAGGACCGCTGCCGAGCGCCGAGACAGGCGCCGGCGCTTGTGTCCGCACCGCCGGGCAGCGCGCCCTATGACCCGGCGCAGGCCGGCACATAGTTGGGATGGCTCCAAAGGACGTAGGCGAAGACCGCCAGCAGCAGGAGCCCGATCAGCCCCAGCCGGTTCGCGGTTCTCACGGCCTGGGCGCCGGGATCCTCGATGTGGTGGTGGACGTGTTCGGTCCGCTCCGGTGGTGTGCGATCCGGTCGCCGCATGCCTCACCCCTGCCGACCGGCCCTCTTTAGGAGGGCTGGCCGCCCATAAATCCCAAGGCAGAATGCTGGTCATCGAATTCAAGGAGAGAAAGGGGCGCCCGAGTTTTGCCAGGGCCGGAGATCGGAATTCCTTAGGCAAAGTTCAGAACGTCCATGCCCCCAGTTGGAGCACGACGCGGTATCCGTCGGGGTCTTCGAATGTCCGCCCCTGACGATCCCAGTAAGGATTGAATGAGGGAACCTCAGGGAAGCCGGCGTGGCGCATCTGCTCGACGGCCTGACGCCATCGCTCGTCGCCCGGCATGTAGAGGACGACGAGGTTGTGTTGAGTGGGGGCTCTCCCAACTCGGTGGCCTTTGGCATGGGTGAATTCGAAGTGGTACGGCCAACCCTTGCGGCCGAGCACTATGCCGTCGAAGCCCTCATGGTTTTCGAACCGAAGGAGCAGATTCAGCCCGAGCCCGTCCCGATAGAAGGGAAGCAGCGCGTCCAGGTCGTCGCTAGGCCGTGCGATGCGGAGTTGGGTGTCGCTATCCACCCGCGAGACGTAGGATCAAGGCGAAGCCTAAACAACATTCGCCAGGCTTCTGCGGTCCCCTCATTCACGAGGGGCAGAATCCACACCCATTCGTTGACACCGCGCGCTCGATCCGTATAAGTCCGCCGCTCTTCGCTCGCGGGTCCCTCGCGGGCGCATTCCGTTTTGCACATATAGTGAAGTTGAAGGCGCGAACGATGTACGCGGTGATCAAGACCGGCGGCAAGCAGTACCGGGTTTCTCCCGGCGACCTGATGGTCGTCGAGAAGCTGGCTGGTGAGCCCGGCGCCAATGTGGCCTTCGGCGACGTGCTGATGGTGGGTGAGGGCGAGGCCGTCGTGGTCGGCGCCCCGACGGTGGCCGGCGCTTCGGTGTCCGCGACGCTGATCGAGACCCGCCAGGGCGAGAAGGTGAAGATCTTCAAGAAGATCCGCCGCCAGGGCTACCGCCGCACCAAGGGCCACCGCCAGCACGAAACCGTGCTGCGGGTCGTGGGCGTCACCGGCGCCGACGGCAAGGAAACCAAGTGGGACGGCACGGTCGACATGACCACCAAGGGCGAGCTGAACGCGCGCGCCCGCGGCCTGATCTTCGTGAGCCCCGAGGCCCAGCGCGAAGCCGCTGCCGCCAAGAAGGTCCAGACGCCCAAGGCCAAGACCGCCGCGGCCAAGCCCGCGAAGGCCGCCCCCAAGGCTAAGGTTGAGGCGAAGGTTGAGGCTGAAGCCGCTTCGGCGACCGAGGCCAAGGCCGCGCCGGCCAAGAAGGCCGCTGCGCCTAAGGCGAAGGCCGAAGCCAAGACCGCGGCTCCGGCCGCTGAAAAGAAGGCTGCTGCGCCGAAGAAGGCTGCTGCGGCTCCGAAAAAGGACAAGTCGGCCAAGTAAGGCCGGCTCAGGTTTAGGAGGCCACCATGGCTCACAAGAAATCAGGCGGCTCCTCGCGCAACGGGCGCGATTCCGCCGGCCAGCGTCTGGGCGTGAAGAAGTTCGGCGGCGAGAACGTGCTCGCCGGCAACATCCTCGTGCGTCAACGCGGCACCAAGTTCTGGCCGGGCGACAACGTGGGTCTTGGTCGCGACCATACCCTCTTCGCCACGGCCACCGGCGCTGTGAAGTTCATCACCAAGCGTGACGACCGCACCTACGTGAACGTGGTCATGGCCGAGAACACCAACACCAAGTAGTAGGCAACCGCCTTTCTCCGGTTCGCCTGCGGGCTGAACCGGACAGACGAACCCAAGCGGGGAGTCCGGTCAGCAACCGGGCTCCCCGCTTTCGTTTTGGGCCCCACTAGAGGGCCGGGAGGTAGGAAAATGTGTGCAGTTGACGTGACCCCCGTCGTCTCGACGGAACGGCTGATCCTTCGTGGGCCGGTGGTGACCGACGCTCCGGCGATCGCCAGCCTCGCCAACGACCTCAACGTGGCCGGCATGACCACCTCCATGCCGCATCCCTATGGCCTGGAGGACGCCGAGGCGTGGGTGCGCCACGCCCAGGCCTGCGACTGGCAGAACGAGGCCATGTTCGTGATCGAGCACCGCAGCTTCGGCGTGGTTGGCCTGCTGGGCTTCGATCACAAGCGAGGCCTGCGGGCCGAGATCGGCTATGCGCTCGGCCGGCCGTTCTGGAACCGCGGCTACGCCACCGAAGCGGTGCGCGGGGCTTTGCGGTGGGTGAAGCGGGACTGGAGGAAGTCCATCGTCGTGGCCGGCCACTTCGCCGACAACCCGGCGTCCGGCCAGGTGCTCTGCAAAGCCGGCTTCCTCTACACCGGCGACGTCGAGCAGCGCCCCTGCACGGCCCGCAACGGCCGCGCCGTGCCGACGCGGATGATGGTGTGGCTGGCGTAGCTTCCATGTCGTCCCAAACTCGTCGTCATCCCTCCGGTCAGCTGAAAGCTGATCCGGGGGACCCAAGCGGACTTGCGAAATGGCCTGCTCAGCTTGGGTCCCCCGGATCGCCTCTTCGGGCGACCGGAGGATGACGATTGAAAAGAAGGACCCTCGGGCGACCGTGGGATGACGAGGGTGGGTGTGCTATCTGCCCTCTCCAACAAGGCTCCTGAATTCTCCGATGAAATTCCTCGACGAGTGCAAGATCTTCATCAAGTCCGGCAACGGCGGCGGCGGGGCCGTGTCGTTCCGGCGGGAGAAGTACATCGAGTACGGCGGCCCGGACGGCGGCGACGGCGGCAAGGGCGGCGACGTCTGGATCGAGGCGGTCGATGGCCTGAACACTCTGATCGACTTCCGCTACCACCAGCACTTCAAGGCCGAGACCGGCGTCCACGGCATGGGCCGCAACCGCCATGGCCACAACGGCGCCGATTCCACCCTCAAGGTTCCCGTGGGCACGCAGGTGTTCGCCGAGGACAAGGAGACCCTGCTGCTGGACATGGACGTGGCCGGCAAGCGGGTGCGCCTCTTGAAGGGCGGCAACGGCGGCTTCGGCAACACCTATTTCAAGGGCCCGGTGAACCAGGCGCCGATGCACGCCAACCCCGGCCAGGAGGGCGAGGAGCAGTGGATCTGGCTGCGCCTGAAGCTGATCGCCGACGTGGGGCTGGTCGGCCTGCCGAACGCCGGCAAGTCGACCTTCCTGGCGGCGGCGTCCGCCGCCAAGCCGAAGATCGCCGACTATCCGTTCACGACGCTGGCCCCCAATCTCGGCATGGTCGACCTGTCGCTGGGCGAGCGCTTCATCCTGGCCGACATCCCGGGCCTGATCGAAGGCGCGTCCGAGGGTGCGGGCCTAGGCGTGCGGTTCCTGGGCCACGTGGAACGCACGGCCACCCTGATCCACCTGGTGGACGGGACGCAGGACGACGTGGTCGAGGCTTGGCGCACCGTGCGCCACGAGCTGGAAAGCTACGGCGAGGAACTGGCCGACAAGACCGAGTTCCTGGTGCTCTCGAAGGTCGATGCGCTGGACAAGGAGACCCGCAAGGCCAAGGCCAAGGCGTTGGCGAAGGCCTCCGGCGCCAAGGTGCGCCAGGTCTCCGGCGTCTCCGGCGAGGGCGTGACGGAGCTGCTGCGCGAGGCCTATGCCCTGGTGCGCCAGCGCAAGGGCGAGGCGGCCGAACAGGCCATCGCCGACGGCGGCGAGGCGCCCGCGGACTGGGCGCCGTGAGCGGCCTGGCTTCTGCCAAACGGATCGTCGTCAAGGTCGGCTCGGCTCTGCTGGTCGGGGCCGACGGCGCCAACGCCCATTGGCTGGCCGCCTTCGCCGCCGATGTGGCCCGCCAGCGCGCGCGGGGCCAGCAGGTGCTGGTGGTGTCGTCCGGCGCTGTGGCGCTCGGGCGCCGACGGCTGAAGCTGACGCGCCGCGCCCTGACCCTGCCGGAGAAGCAGGCCGCCGCCGCCGCCGGCCAGTCCGGCCTGATGCGCGCCTGGGAAGAGGCCCTGGAGCCACACGGCATCTCCGCCGCCCAGATCCTGCTCACCCGCGACGACACCGAGGTTCGCCGCCGCTGGCTGAACGCGCGCGCCACCGTCGAGACCCTGCTGGCCCTGGGCGTCGTGCCCGTCGTCAACGAGAACGACACGGTGGTCACCGAAGAAATTAGGTATGGCGACAATGACAGATTGGCCGCTCGCGTCGCTCAGATGATCGGAGCGGACCTGCTGGTCCTGTTGTCGGACGTCGACGGCCTCTACACCGCCGACCCTCGCCGCAACCCGGCCGCCGAGCACCTGCCGCGCGTGACCCGCCTGACCCCGCAGATCGAGGCCATGGCCGGCGGCGCCAATGCGAGCGCGGGCGTCGGCACCGGCGGCATGACCACCAAGCTCGCCGCCGCCCGGATCGCCAGCGCCGCGGGCTGCGCCACCGTCATCACCCTGGGCAGCCGCCCCTCGCCGCTGCAGGCGGTGGAGGATGGCGAACGCGCCACGGTGATCGAGCCCTCCACGACGCCGGCGGCGGCGTACAAGGCCTGGATCGCCGGTTCGTTGGCGCCAGCGGGCGCCCTGGTGGTCGATGAGGGCGCCGCCCAGGCTGTGCGCCGCGGCAAGAGCCTGCTGGCCGCCGGCGTGCGCCGCACGGAGGGTCGCTTCGACAAGGGCGACGCGGTGGTGATACGCGACGAAGCCGGCCACGAGATCGCCCGCGGCCTGGTCCGCTACGAGGCCGACGACGCGGCGAAGATCTGCGGCCTGAAGAGCGAGGCCATCGAGGCGACGCTGGGCTACACGTCAGGCCCGTTGGTGCACGCGGACGACCTGGCGCTGGGGGCGCACGCGCCGGCCTGACTCAATCCCGCCGCTCATCATCCTCCGGTCGCGCGAAGACGCGAACCGGGGGACCCAAGCGGCCTTGCCTCATCATGCAGCTCAGCTTGGGTCCCCCGGATCAGCCTGCGGCTGACCGGAGGATGACGGCTTTAGAGAACTAGCGATTGAGATCGCCGCGCACATCCACGTCGAACAGCACCCCGTCATCCGGGCTCTCCACCAACGCCAACCGCTCACCCAGGCCCTGCAGCACGCCCCGCGCGCCGGCGTCGCCGGTCAGGGCCAGGAGATCGGGGAAGAGGTCGCGGCCCAGCAGGACGGGATTGCCGCGGCGGCCCTGGAACACCGGCGCGGCGGCCTGCGCGCCCGCGATCACCGCCTCGGCCATCCGGCGCAGCACGGCCGTGGGCACGCGCGGCATGTCGCCCAGGAACACGAAGGCCCCATCCGCGTCGGCAGGCAGGCTGGCGACGCCGGTGCGGAGCGATGCGCCCATGCCCTCGGCGTAATCCGGCGCATGGACGACCAGGACGCGCGGGTCGAAGGACCGCGCCGCGGCGGCCACGGCTTCGGCGTCCGCGCCGATCACCACGGTGACGCTGCGCACCGGCGCGGCGAAGGCGGCGGCCAGCGCCCCCTCCAGCAGCACGCCCGCGCCCCAGGCCGCCAGCAGCTTCCCGCCGCCAAACCGGCTGCCCGATCCCGCGGCCAGAACAACGGCCTCGAAGGCATCCCCTGTCGCCAAGGCCTCTTCCTCTCTATGTTGGGCGCTGCATGACGCCCTACGATGCCTCTTCGCCGCAAGGCTCGCGTGGATTGACCGACAGCTTCGGGCGCACGGTGACCTATCTGCGCGTCTCGGTCACCGACCGCTGCGACCTGCGCTGCGTCTATTGCATGAGCGAGCACATGGTCTTCCTGCCGAAGGCCGAGGTGCTGACGCTGGAGGAGCTCGACCGCATCGCCAGCGCCTTCGTGAGCCTGGGGACGCGGAAGCTGCGCATTACCGGCGGCGAGCCCCTGGTGCGCAAGGGCGTCATGGGCCTGTTCCAGAACCTGGGGCGGCACCTGAAGTCCGGGGCTCTGGACGAGATCACCCTCACCACCAACGGCACCCAGCTGGCGCAGTTCGCCGGGCGCCTGGCCGAGGTGGGGGTGAAGCGGATCAACGTCTCGCTGGACACCCTGAAACCCGACCTTTTCCGCACGCTCACCCGCGGCGGCGACCTTGGCAAAGTGATCGCCGGGATCGACGCGGCCCAGGCCGCCGGTCTCCGCGTGAAGATCAACGCCGTGGCGCTGAAGGACGACAACGCCGCCGAGTTGCCCGACCTGATCCGCTGGGCGCACGGGCGTGGGCTCGACATGACCCTGATCGAGACCATGCCGATGGGCGAGGTCGAAGCCGACCGCACCGACCAATACCTGTCGCTGACGGCGCTCAGGGCCGAGCTGGAAAGCTTCTGGACGCTGAAGGACCTGGCCGTCACGACCGGTGGGCCGGCGCGCTATGTCGAAGTGGCCGAGACCGGCGGGCGGCTGGGGTTCATCACCCCGCTCAGCCACAATTTCTGCGAGGCCTGCAACCGCGTGCGGCTGACCTGCACCGGCACCCTGCACACCTGCCTGGGGCAGGAGGACGCCGCAGACCTGCGCGCGGTGATCCGCAGCGGGGCCGACGACGCGAGCCTCATCGAGGCGATTCGCAACGCCGTCGACGCCAAGCCCAAGGGCCACGACTTCCACATCGCGCGCGCCTCCGCGCCGGCGGTCGCGCGCCACATGTCGACGACCGGAGGCTGAGCCGTGGCGCGGGTGCTGCTGTTCGGGCGCCTGAGCGACCTGGCCGGCTGGCGCGAGCGGCAGGTGGAAAGCCCGTTCCTCTCGGCGCTGAAGGCGAGGCTGGCGGACGAGGACGCCGGCTTGGGCGAGGCGCTCGCCGGCCCCGGCGTGCAGGTGGCCCTGGACCAGGTGATCGTGCGCGGCGACGCAGCCTTGAACGCCGCCACAGAGGTGGCCTTCCTGCCTCCGATGAGCGGCGGATGACCCTCCTTCCCCAAGGCTTCGGAGGGCAGGTCCGGCTGACCTTCGATCCCTTCGATCCGGGCGCCCTGCTCACCGAATTCTGCAGGGGCCGCTCTGAGGTCGGCGCCGTCGCGACCTTCACCGGCATCGCCCGCGCCGAAGCCGGCGCCACCGTGGCCCTGGAATTGGAGGCCTACCCCGGCTTCACGGAGGCTGAGATCGGCAAGATCGCCGATGGCGCCAAGACCCGATTCGGCCTCGACGATTTCGCCATCCTGCACCGGGTCGGAAAGATCGCGCCCGGCGAGCCGGTGGTGTTCGTGGCCACCGCCGCGCGCCACCGCCGCGCCGCCTTCGAAGCCTGCGACTTCCTGATGGACTACTTGAAGTCCAAGGCGCCTTTCTGGAAGAAGGAGCATGGCCCCGACGGCACCCGCTGGGTCGAGCCCCGGGACCAGGACCACGCCGATCTCAAGCGGTGGGACAAGGAGACCTCCACATGAACGCCCTCACCCCCGGCGGCCGCATCGACGAGAAGCAGGCGCTGAAGCCCGTCCGCATCGCTATCCTGACCATCTCCGACACCCGCGACGAGGAGAGCGACACTTCCGGCCACGTCCTGGCCGAGCGGGTGAAGACGGCGGGCCACGAGCTGGTCGACAAGGCGATCTGCAGGGATTCGATCGTGGAGATCCGCGAGAAGATCGAGGGCTGGGTCGCCTCCGGCTTCGTCGAGGCCATCGTCGCCACCGGCGGCACCGGCATCACCGGCCGCGACGTGACGCCCGAGGCGATCGAGCCGATGTTCGACAAGAAGCTCGACGGCTTTTCGGTGGTCTTCCACATGGTGAGTTACCAGTCGGTGGGGCTCTCGACCCTGCAGAGCCGCGCCACGGCGGGGATCGTGAAGGGCGTCTTCGTCTTCTGCCTGCCTGGCTCCAACGGGGCGGTGAAGGACGGCTGGGACAAGGTGATCGCCCCTCAGCTCGACAGCCGTCACGGCCCCTGCAACATGGTCGAACTCATGCCCCGGCTGCTGGAAACGTGACCCTCCTTCGCCAAGGCTTCAAAGCTCCCCAAGGGAGCGCAGTAGGATGAGCCAGCTCAGCCACATCGGCGAGGACGGCCGCGCGCGGATGGTCGACGTGTCGGACAAATCGTCGACGGCGCGAGAGGCGGTGGCGCAGGGCTTCGTGCGGATGAGCGCGGCAACGCTTGCGCTGGCCGTGTCCGGCGAGGCCGCCAAGGGCGACGTGCGCGCGGTAGCCGAGATCGCGGGCGTCATGGCCGCCAAGAAGACCTCCGACCTGATCCCGATGTGTCACCCGCTGGCTTTGTCGAAAGTCGAGGTCCGAGTGGAGCCCGCGGACGGCGGCCTGGCGGTGACGGCGCGGGTCAAGACCACTGGCCCGACGGGCGTGGAGATGGAGGCCCTGACGGCGGTCTCAGTCGCCTGCCTGACGCTCTACGACATGCTGAAGGCCGCCCAGAAGGACATGGTCATTGAGGCGGTGCGCCTGGTCTCCAAGACCGGCGGCAAGAGCGGGGACTTTGCGGCGTGAAGCTGCTGGCGGTCGACGACGCCCGCGCGCGGATGCTGGCGGAGATCGCACCGCTGGGCGCCGAGACCGTGCTGCTGGCGCAGTCGATCGGCCGGGTGCTCGCCGAAGACGTCGCCGCGGTGCGTGACCAGCCCCCGTTCGCGGCCTCGGCCATGGATGGCTGGGCCGTGCGCGGCGCCGACACCCCGGGCGTGTTGAAGATCGTCGGCGAGAGCGCGGCGGGGCATGGCTTCGAGGCCTCGGTGGGCGCGGGCGAGGCGGTGCGGATCTTCACCGGGGCGGCCATGCCGGTGGGCTGCGACGCCATCGTCATCCAGGAAGACGCCGAGCGGGACGGGGAGACTGTGCGGGTCCCGGCGGTCGCGGCCGAGCATTTCGTCCGCCCGGCAGGCGGGGACTTCAAGGCCGGGTCCGCGCTGCTGACACGGGGCTCGCGGATCGATCCCTGGCGGCTGTCGCTGGCGGCGTCGGCGGGACGGGCGGAGGTTTTGGTCTACGCGCGGCCCCGCGTGGCCCTGCTCTCCACCGGCGAGGAGATCGTCGAGGCGCCGGCGACGCCCGGACCGTTCCAGATCTACGATTCCGGCGCCCCGGCGCTGGCGGCGATGGTCGAGGGTTGGGGCGCGAGCGTGGTCCGCGCCAAGCCCGTGCGCGATGACCTCGACGCGGTGATCGCAGCCCTGCGCGACGCCGAGGCGGACCTGATCGTGACGGTCGGGGGCGCTTCAGTCGGCGACCACGACCTGGTGCGCGCGGCGGGCGAGGCGTTGGGGCTCTCGCTTCGCGTGGCGAGCGTCAGTGTGCGGCCAGGCAAGCCGACCTTCTTCGGGGTGCTGGGCGACGGGCGGCGGCTGCTGGGCCTGCCGGGGAACCCGGCCTCGGCCTTCGTCTGCGCCGAGATGTTCCTGAAGCCGATCGTCAGCGCCTACCAAGGCGCTCCGACCGAGCCGGTGACGATCACCGCGCGCCTGGCGCAGGCCTTGCCGGCCAATGGCCCGCGCGAGCACTGGATGCGGGCCAAGCTCACCTATGAAGATGGCGGCGTGATCGTGCGGCCCTATCGTGACCAGGACTCGTCCCTGGTCAGCGTCTTCGCCGCGTCGGACGCCCTCTTGCGGCGGTTGGCCGGCGCTCAGGCCGCCGACGCCGGCAGCGTGGTCGAGGTGCTGCCGCTCCCGCGCGCATAGCGCAGCGCCATGATCTCGCCGATCACCGAGACGGCCACCTCCCAGGGCGCCTTGCCGCCGATATCGAGGCCGATGGGGGCGCGCAGCTTGGCGAAGGCGCTCTCCGGCGCGCCCTCGGCCCGCAGAGGGGCCAGCCGATCGGCGATCCGCCGACGCGCGCCCAGCAGGCCCACATAGGCCGCCGCCGACGGCAGGGCCGCGCGCAGGGCGGCGCGGTCGGTCTCCAGGTCGTGGGTGGCGATGGCGATGGAGGTCCACGGATCGACGCCGATGGCGGCGAAGGCCTCGGCGGGCTCGGCGCGGCTGTAGCCGAGGCCCGGGATCGGCGGGCCCTGCGGCGGCCCTTTGGGGCGGACCAGCGTGGTTTCGAGCTCCGACTGAGCGCCCAGCTGGGCGATGGCCAGCGCTGTCGGATCGCCGCCGACCACGATCAGCCGGGGCGTCGGCTCATACCGTCGCACCACCTGCGCCTCCGGCCAGGGCGAGAGGTCCTCGGCGCATTCGCGCGCGACGCCGTCGCTGACCCAGACCACCGGCCGGCGATCCCGATAGGCGGCCAGCAGCTCCTCCAGCGCCCGGTCGTCGGGCGCCACCCGCTCCAGGAAGATCTCGATCCGGGCTCCGCAAAGCAGCTGGATGTCTGGCCAGGGGCTGCCCTCGCCGTAGACGAGGGTGCGCGGCGCGCCATCGGCCAGACAGGCGTAGGCGTGGTCAGCCACATCGCTTTCCACGCAGCCGCCGGAAAAATAGCCGGCGACGAAGCCCCCCTTTCCAGGATTGGGCGCGAAGACCATCTGGGTCCCGACGGGCCGTGGGCCGCCGCCCTCCACCGCCGTCAGGGTCGCCAGCGTGCAGGCGAGAGACGCCTCGCGCACCCGCGCCAGCGTTGGCCGAACATCGTCGGTCATGCCGAACAGGGGCCACTCGGGGAGGGGTTCACGCTCGGACAATATTTACTCCCTGGAAAGGTCCTGGATACGGCTTCTTAGGCATCATAGGCCCAACATGCCGGCTCATTGGAAGCGCCTGAGTCGCCAAGTATGTTCTCCCCGATCAGCAAGCTAGGCCTTGGTTCGGGCCAGTTCGGCCTTGACCAGCAAGCGGGCGCCCGTGGGCGGCCGCGTGACGCCGAGGCGCGTGAAATCCTGGCGATCGCGGCGCGCTCGGGCCTGGGCGTGCTGGAGGTCGGCCGTCATCCGAATTCCGCCGAGATCACGCTGGGTCAGGTGCTGCCCAAGCCGCAACCCTTCAAGCTGACCGTCACCACTGTGCGTCCCGATCGCGGCGCCGATCTGGTGGAAGCCGAGATCCGCGGCCAGCTGGCGCGCCTGGGCGTCTCCTCGGTCGACGCGATCCTGGCGCCCTCGGCCACCGACCTCTTCAGCGCTCACGGCCCCGAGCTCTGGGACCGCCTGCGCAAGCTCCGCGACGAGGGTCTTTGCCGCCAGATCGGCGTCTCGGTCTATGCCTCCGACGATCCGGTGGGCCTGGCCAGGCGGTTCAAGCCCGACCTCGTGCAGGCGCCGGCCTCGCTGCTCGACCAGCGGATGCTGATCGACGGCACGCTCGCCGAGCTGGCCGGCATGGGCGTCGAGATCCATCTGCGCTCGATCTTCCTGAACGGCCTGCTGTTCCTGCCGCCCGATCGGGCGCCGCATCACCTGAAGGCCGCCGCCGGGCGGATCAGCCGCGCGCGCCGCCTGATCGCCGAGGGTCGCTCCGATCCGCTACAGGCCGCCCTGGGGTTCGCCCTGTCGCGGCCGGAAGCCTCCTGCGTTCTGGTGGGGGTCGCCTCGGCCGCCGAGATGTCCGCCGTGGTCGCCGCCGCCATGAGCCCGCCGCCGGAGCTCGACTGGGACGAGATGGCGCTGGACGATCCCGACGCGCTCGATCCCCGCGCCTGGGCCGCCGCTTAGGGCCTTCTAGATGCTCCCCACAGGGGAGCTGTCAGCCCCCGGGCTCGGCCGAAGGCCGACCCGAGGATAAACTCCGCTGACTGAGGGGGTTTCATCCCCGGCGCTTGGGATTTCGTCTGCCGTGGACTCGGCGGCTGGAACCCCCTCCGTCTCGCCGCTGCGCGCCGATCCACCTCTCCCTTAATCGCGCTTCGCGCCGGGGGAGGATCTGGGTTCAGGCCGTTACGGCCGCCCGCCGGCGGCGCGACCGCAGCACCGCGCCCAGACCGCCGAAGCCCATGAGCATCATGGCCCAGGTCGCCGGCTCGGGCACGGTGAAGGTGCTCGTGGTCATGTCGGAGCCTGAGACGAACTGGATGTGACCGCCGGTATTGATCAGCTGGCCGGTGAGCGAGAGCTCCGAGAACTGGAAATCGCCGCCCTTCGTGTCGATGAACATCCCGGAAAGCTGATCCCCGCCGGAGGTCTGCAGAACGTTCCCGGACGAACCGTCCAGGTCCCAGAAGATGTGATTGGCGGTGACGCCGCCGGTCAGGCTCATCACTTGATTGGTGTTCACATTGCCCGCGGTGCGCAGGACGAAGATGTCGTTCGCGTTCCCCGAAATCGTCAGAGGAGCATTCTGGAGCGACGAGAAGGTGATCACGTTCAGCCCCGAGACCGCGCCGGTGTCGGTGATCGTGGTGGTGTTGCTGAGCGAGCCGAACGTCTGGGTGGTGGACAGCCCGTCCAAGTAGGTCTGCAGACCCTGCGCCTCGGTGAAGGCGTCCGCGGTCACGGTCGACGATACCAATGTCTTGCTCGGTATCGTCTGCAGCCCATTGAAGCTGGTGAGCAGGGCTGAGGTGTCGGCGAAGGCGCCGCCGGTGATGCTTCCGTTGCCGCCGCCCGAGGTTGAAACCGAGGAGCCGTCGCCAACCAGGACCTTGCCGGCGATAGGCCCGCTGTTGATCATGAGTGAGGCGTGAGCCCCGACCGAGACGATCCCGTACGGCGAAAGGTCGGGGATTGACGGGAAGACCGCCGCTTGCGCGGACGTCGCGCCGAAAAGCGCGGCGGCCAACAACGATGCTGCTCCCAGGCCGGCGATCTGCGAACGGCGCTCTTGGCTCAGCATCTGACTTCCCAACGGGCAAGCCCCGCGACGGCGGGGTGAAGACTTATGGTAAAGGTCCGCCCTCTCGGGCCGGAATACAATCAGGTTCGCCTGTCGGGCGAGCGGACGGCCTTCGCAGCTCAGTTCCGCGCCGGGAAGGGTTCCTCCAGGTTGAGCTGGGGTTCCGTAAACCAGGCCGCGCCGTCGGCCGTCACATAAAAGTGGTCCTCCAGGCGGACCCCGAAGGTCTCCGGGATCACGATCATCGGCTCGTTCGAGAAGCACATGCCGGGCGCGAGCAGGGTCTTGTCGCCGCGCACCAGATAGGGCGCCTCGTGGATTGAAAGCCCGATGCCATGGCCGGTGCGGTGCGGCAGGCCCGGCAGGGCGTAGTCGGGACCGAAGCCGGCGGCTTCCAGCACGCGCCGCGCGACGGCGTCGATCTCCTCGCAAGCGACGCCCGGCTTCACCGCGGCGAAGGCGGCGGCCTGCGCCCTCTTCTCCACCTCCCAGACGCGGCGGTGCTCGGCGTTGGGGGTTCCGAAGACATAGGTGCGGGTGATGTCGGAGTTGTAGCCCTGGACCCTGCAGCCGGTGTCGATCAGCACGAGGTCGCCGTCGGCCAGTTTCTGCTCGCCGGGCAGGCCGTGGGGATAGGCCGAGGCGTGGCCGAACTGCACCGCGCAGAAGGACGAGCCGTCGTCGGCGCCGAGCGCGCGGTGCGCCTGGTCGATGAAGCGGCGGACCGCGGTGGTGGTGATCCCGGCCTTCAGGATGCGCGCGGCGCGGCGGTGAACCTCGAGCGTCATGGCCTTGGCCTGGCTCATCAAGGCTAGCTCGGCCGGCGACTTGATCATCCGGCAGCCGTCGATGATGGGCGCGCCGTTGAAGGTGTGGACGTGGGGCACGGCCAGGCGCAGGCCGTCGAAGGCGAAGAAGGGCAGGGCCGGGTCGATAGCGAGGGTCTTCGCGCCCAGGTCGGCGAGGACGCGGGCGGCCAGCGCGTAGGGGCTCTCGTGCTCTTCCCAGAGCACGATCGGAGCTTCGATCCCGAGGGAGGCCTCCAGCGAGCCCAGCTCGAAGCGGGGGCAGACCATGACAGGTCCGCCCTCGCGCGGCAGGATCATCGCCACCAGCCGCTCGGTGGGGTTCCAGCCGACACCGGCGAAATAGCGCAGCGACGGGCCTGCGCCGACGATCAGCGCCTCGACGCCGATCTCGTCCATCAGGGCCTGGGCGCGGGCGAGGCGCTGGGCGCGCTCGCCGGCGGTGATCACGGGCGCGGGGTTGGGCCAGGGGCCGAGCGTCGCCAGTTCGGCTTCCGCCGTCGATCCGCCGATGCCGCTGCTCATGGCTGAAGCTCCTCTGCTCTGGCGTCCCTCTATGTCCGCAAATAGAACTGCGGACCATGCCCGGAAGCCAGGACTTCGCCACCGATCCGCGCAACGCGGACCTTCTGATCTACGTCAGCGGCGCCCTTGTGCCGCGCGCCGAGGCGAAGGTGTCGATCTTCGACGCCGGCTTCGTGCTCGGCGACGGGGTCTGGGAGGGCCTGCGGCTGCACAAGGGCGGGCTGCTGTTCCTCGAGACGCACCTCGACCGGCTCTATTGGGGCCTGGAGAAGATCGAACTCGACATCGGCCTTACCCGGGAGGCGCTGACAGCGGAGATCCGGCGCACGCTGGACGCCAACCGGATGACCGACGGCGCGCATCTGCGCCTGATGATGACCCGCGGCGAGAAGGCCGCCGCCAACCAGGACCCGCGGAACTGGCTGGGCAAGCCGACCATCGTCATCACCGCCGAGTACAAGCAGCCCTCGCCGGACATCGTCACGCGCGGCCTGTCGCTGGCGACCTCGCAAGTCGTCTGCACCCCGGCCGAGATGTTCGACATGCGGCTGAATTCACACAGCCGGCTGAACCTGATCACCGCCCTGCTGGAGGCCATCAAGGCCGGGGCCGACGAGGCGGTGATGCTGGACCCCGGCGGCCATGTCTCGAGCTGCAACGCCACCAACCTTTTCTGGGCGAAGGATGGGCGGGTGCGGACCTCGGGCGGGCAGTTCTGCTTTAACGGGGTGACGCGGGCCAATGTGATCGCGCTCTGCGAGGCCAACGATATTCCGCTGGAGCAGGGGCATTTCCCACTGTCCGACCTGCACGGCGCCGACGAAGCCTTCGTGACCGGCACCTTCGGCGGGCTGACGCCGGTTCGCGAGGTGGATGGCCATGTCCTGCCGGCGGCGCTTCCGGGGCCGGTGACGGCGCGGCTCCGGGCGCTCTATGAGGCGCTGAAGGACGCCGATGCCGCGGCATGACGATCGTGCGGATCGCCATGTGGTCGGGGCCGCGGAACATCTCCACGGCGATGATGCGCAGTTTCGAGAACCGGCCCGATTGCGCGGTGGTCGATGAGCCGTTCTACGCGGCCTATCTGGCTGAGACCGGGCTGGACCACCCGATGCGCGACGAGGTGCGGGCCGCCCAGCCGCAGGACTGGCGCGTGGTGGCCAAGGCCCTGATCGAGGCCGAGCCCGCGCCGGTCTTCTACCAGAAGCACATGACCCACCACATGGTCCCGGGTTTCGGCCTCGACTGGGCGGACGCCTGCGTGAACGCCTTCCTGATCCGCGATCCGGCGGCGGTGCTGGCCTCCTATGTGCGAAAACGGGCCGAGGTGGCGTTGGAGGACATCGGGGTCGTGCGTCAGCGCGAGCTGTTCGACCGCGAGGCCGACCGCCTGGGCCGGGCGCCGCCGGTGGTCGAGGGCGCAGACGTGCTGGCTGACCCGCGCCGGACGCTGGGCGCGCTCTGTGCGGCCTTGGGCGTGCCGTTCGCCGAGCAGATGCTGCACTGGCCCGCCGGACGACGCGAGAGCGACGGGGTCTGGGCGCCGGCCTGGTACGAGGCGGTGGAGCGCTCCACCGGGTTCGCCGCGCCCGAGCGCGCCAAGGCGGCGCCCCTGACCGACGACCTCCGAAGGATCGCCGACCAGGCGCGGCCGCACTACGAGGCGCTGGCGCGCTTCAAGCTGAGCTAGACGAGGTTGCGCTTGTAGAGCGCCGTGAGTTCCGCCCAGGCCTTCTCCGCGCCGGCCTCGTTGTAGACGGCGCTGCCCTTGACGCACCAGCCGTGGTTGCAGCCGTCGTAGACCAGGACGGTGGCCTTCTTGCCGGCGTCGGCGAAGGCCTTCTTCAGCACGTCCTTGTCGGTGGGCGCGCGCTGGTCGTCGTTGGCGGCGACGGCGGAGTAGACCTCTGCCTTCATCTTCGGAATCAGCAGGTGCGGGCTGGCGGGCGTCTGGGTGACCAGGCCGCCGCCATGACAGGTGACGGCGCCCTTGATCCGGTCGGGCAGGACCGCGGCGGTGCGATAGACCAGCGGGCCGCCCATGCAGTAGCCCTGGGTCCCGGCGCCCTTCTTCTTGTCGGTCTGCGGCTGGGCGTCGAGGAAGGCCAGGAAGGCGGAGGCGTCGCCCTCTACAGCGCCTGGCGCGCCGATGCTGGCGGCCATGGGCATGAGCTGCGCCCGTTCGTCAGGCTTGCCGAAGTCGAGCTTGACGGTCTCCGTGGCGCGGGCCTTGCGATAGAACGGGTTGGGCACCAGGACCACATAGCCTTGGGCGGCCAGGCGCCGGCCCATGTCGCGGAACGCGGGCCTGAGCCCCATGATGTCGGTCCAGATCAGCACCGCGGGCCATTTGCCCTTGCCCTGCGGATAGAAGAGCGCGGCATCGCAGGTCCCGTCGGCCGTCTTGATGTCGACGTCCTTCTCGGTGACCGTGGCCTCGGCGTGGGCCATGCTCGCCGACACCGAGGCGGCGAGGCCCGCGGCGGCTGCGGCGGAGAGGCCGAAGGCCCGGCGGGAGATCGGGGTCTCCGGCGCGAGAAGGGTGCCTTCGAATTGATGGATTTCGTCGTCGCACATGTGAGCTGCCTCCCAAGGATTTGGACCTGAAGGGTCGGCGCCAATGTTACGGCGTTATTTCCGCTAGGGAAGCAGCAGAGTCGTTCGTCCGCTCAGGCGGTCTTGGCCTTGCGGTCGCCGGCCTTGGCGAGGCGGATCAGGACCGCCAGCCTTGCCTCGCGAGAGGGGGCTTCACGCGACCTGCGCGTCGGCGTCTTCGACGGTTTCATCGCTGCCTCCCTTGATCACGTCGTCCAGGCCCTGTTCGCGGACCTTGCGGTAGAGCGTGGAGCGGCCGATGCCGAGGCGGCGGGCCACCTCGCTCATGTGGCCGGCGTAGATCTCGATGGCGAGCTGGATCAGGTCGCGCTCGATCTCCTCCAGGGTGCGCAGATGGCCGCGCTCGTCGAGGATGCGCACCGGCACCGCCGACGGCATGTCGGGGATCATCTGGCCGACCGCGGGCGCCAGGGCGGCGAAGCTCGCCGCCACCGGCTCAAGGGCGTGGATCGGCGGGGCGACGCCGCTGATCGACGGGAAGTCGTGCGGTTGCAGATAGGGAGCGTCGGCCAGCACGATGGCGCGGTAGACCGCGTTTTCCAGCTGGCGCACGTTGCCCGGCCAGTCGAAGGCGGCCAGGCAGGCGACGGTCTCGGGCGTGGCGCCGACGACGGACTTGCCTTCCTCGATGTTGAACCGCTTCACGAAGGCGTCGACCAGGGCCGGCACGTCCTCCTTGCGCTCGCGCAGCGCCGGCGCCTCGATCGGGAAGACGTTCAGGCGATAGAAGAGGTCTTCGCGGAACCGCCCTTCCTTCACCGCCAGGCTGAGGTCGCGATTGGTCGCCGAGACGATGCGCACGTCGACCTTGATGGCGCGCTTGCCGCCGACCGGATCGATCTCGCTTTCCTGCAGGGCGCGCAGCAGCTTGACCTGGATGTCGAGCGGCAGCTCGCCGACCTCGTCGAGGAACAGGGTGCCACCGTTGGCCTCCTGGAACTTGCCCAGGTGCTTGTCGGTGGCGCCGGTGAAGCTGCCCTTCTCGTGGCCGAACAGGATCGACTCCACGAGGTTCTCGGGGATCGCGCCGCAGTTCACCGCCACGAAGGGCTTGCCGGCCCGCTCGGACGAGCCGTGGACGGCGCGCGCAATGACTTCCTTGCCGACGCCGCTTTCGCCGGTGATCAGGATCGGGATGGCCGACCTGGCCGCCCGCTCGCCCAGACGCTTGACCAGCGTCATGGCCGGCGAGCCGCCGATCAGGTCGTCGAAGCTGGTGCGGCCCGAGGCATGCTTCTTCAGCCGGTCGACCTCGCCCTTCAGGGCGCCCATGGACAGCGCATTGCGGATCGAGACGATGATCCGCTCGGGCGCGGCGGGCTTGATGAAGAAGTCCATGGCGCCGGCCTGCATGGCCTGCACCACGGTGTCGATGCCGCCGGTGGCGGTGACCACGATGACCGGCTGGGCGAAGCCGCGGGCGCGCATCTCGACCAGGGTCTCCTGGCCGGAAATGCCCGGCATCACCAAGTCGAGCAGGATCACATCGACGGTCGCGCCGGATCCCAGGCGTTCGATGGCCTGGTCGCCGCTCTCAGCGTGCGCGACGGCGAAGCCCTCGCGCTCGAGGACTGCCTGGATCAGCCGACGCTGCGTCGGGTCGTCATCGACGACGAGGACCGTTTTGGCCATATGAAGACACCCACCATAACCGGCCGCCGCCTCGTGGACGAAAGCTCCTGTTGTCACGAATTGATACAGGACAGGGGTGAAGAACGGGTTTCGGAGACCTGAGTCAGGCGTTAACGGCCATCGTCCGGCACGATCGGCCGGCCGGAGACCGTGTCGACCCATTGGTAGACCACATGGGTCGAGACGGGACGGGCTTCGCCGGGCGCCGCGGGTGTCGCCGGGATGCTCACGACCGGCGTCAGCATCTGCCGGGCGATCTCCTCGCCGGGCGCGGTCTTGGGCGCGGGCTCAACCTCCGCCACCTTGATCTCGGTGACCTGGATGTCGGCGACCTTGTCGCTGACGTTGGCCACAGCGGTGTCGGCGGCCGGCGCGCATTGCAGCTGGGCCCCGAGCCCCCGCAGGAAGCCGCGCCGTGCATAGCCGGCGGTCGCGGCGGCCTGCAGCGCCTTATCCTTGGAGTCCGCACGGGTCAGGAAACGCACATAGCCGCGGTAGGGGATCATGCCACGGGCGTAGTTGAGCGCCATGTGGACCTTGCTGGCCTTGACCCGCTCGCCGTCGACGTCGGGGCCCAGCACCTGATTCAGCGCCAGGATCTCCTGGGGGATGCTCTCGCAGGCGGGCGCCGCTGGCGCCCGATAGGGATCGGCCTGCACCTGCTTCAGTATCGGCGGGATGTCGGCGCCGGTCAGGCCGAGGCCGTTCTGCGAGCCCGGCGTCACCTGAGCCGGGGCGGGGGCGGCGATCACCGTCGCAAGGGCGAGGGTCAGCCCGCCGGCGGTTTGAGCCATCTGGACCATGGGTCCGGTCTCTCCTGCTGGCCCCTCCCGTCGCTTCCGGCCTAAACCCCCGAACTTGCTTCGGGTTCAAACTGGAGGCGTCCATCACGCAGCGTTGAAACCAAGCTGTCACGAAGCCTCGCCATGGTGCGGCCCTTCGTCCACGGGGCTCTTCATGACGCTTTCCAGATTCGCCGCCGCGGGTGCGCTCGCCGCGGCTGTTTTGTTTTCGGCGTCAGCTCAGGCCGCCCCGCGCAACGTGATCATCTTCGTCGCCGACGGCCTGCGCTCGCACAGCGTGACGCCGGAAACCGCGCCGGCGCTGGCGGCGGTGCGATCCGAGGGCGTGGATTTCGCCAACAGCCACTCACTCTATCCGACGGTCACCACGCCGAATTCCTCGGCCATCGCCACCGGCCATCTGCTCGGCGACACCGGCGATTTCGGCAACACGCTGTTCGTCGGAGAGCCCCTGCCGGCGCCTTACGGATCGTCGCTGGCCGGCATCGAGGATGACGACCTTCAGCTCCTCCTGAACCAGCGGTTCGCCGGCAACTATCTCGGCGAAACCACCCTGCTGGCCGCGGCCCGGGCCAAGGGCTATTCGGTCGCCGCGCTCGGCAAGCACGGGCCCACGGCGATCCAGGACGTCACCTCGCGCGACGGCAAGGGGGTCATCGAGCTCGACGACGACACCGGCGGCCGCGACGGCGGCCACGGCATTCCCCTGGACCCGCAGATCACCGCGGCGATGAAGGCCGCCGGCCTCGACACCCTGCCGCCGGACCGCGGCCTGAACGGCGGCGGCGGGTCCTTCAACATGGCCGGCGTGCTGGTGGCCAATGTGGAGCAGCAGAACTGGTTCGCGGGCGTCGCGACCCAGGTGCTGTTGCCGAAGTTCAAGGCGGAGGGAAAGCCGTTCATCCTGCTCTTCTGGTCGCGCGATCCCGACGGCACCCAGCACGGCCAGGGCGACAGCCTCAATGCGCTGGAGCCCGGCATCAACGGGCCCACTTCAAAGGCCGCGATCCGCAACGCCTCCAACGACCTGCAGAAGCTGCGCGACGCGCTGAAGACGCTGGGCCTGGACGCGAACACGGACATCGTCGTCACCGCCGACCATGGCTTTTCAACCATGTCGCGCGAGGCCCATTCCAGCCCGGCGTCCAAGTTCGCCTATCGCGACGTGCAGCCGGGGTTCCTGCCGCAGGGCTTCCTGGATATCGACATGTCGATCGAGCTGAAGCTCAAACTTCATGACTCCGCGGGGTCGGAGGTCGTTCCCAAGGATGGCTTCTATCCCAGGCGCGGCTCGCTGCTGGGCCCCGATCCGGCGCACCCGCAGATCATCATCGCCCCCAACGGCGGCACCGACCTGATCTATCTGCCCGGTCCTGACGCGAAGGCGCGGGCGGCGCAGGTCGTCGAGTTCCTGACGCGGCAGGAGTACGTGGGCGCGATCTTCGTCAACGACGCCCTGGGCTCCATCCCCGGCGCCCTGCCGATGAGCCGGATCGGCCTGATCGGCTCGGCGCGCACCCCGCAGCCCTCCATCGTCCTGTCGTTCAAGAGCTGGTCGACCGGTTGCGCCGACCCGGAGATGTGCGGCGTGGAGTTCGCCGACTCCGGCCAGCAGCAGGGCCAGGGCATCCACGGCTCGTTCGGGCGCCAGGACACCCACAACTTCATGGCCGCGATCGGGCCGGACTTCAAAGCCGGCTTCGTCGATCCGGCGCCGGTCAGCAACGCCGACTGGGCCAATACCCTGGCGCATATCCTGGGCCTGCAGCTCTCCGACAACGGCCGCCTGCGCGGGCGGGTGATGGCCGAGGCGCTGGCCGACGGCGGGGCCCCGCCCGAGGCGCGGGCGGTGACCGTGCGCTCCGAGCCGGCGGCGAATGGTTTCGTCACCGTGCTCAACGCCCAGGAGACGGCCGGCGAGACCTATTTCGACGCCGCCGGCATGCCCGGACGGACCCTCGGGCTGAAGCCCTAGACGTCAGGCGTTGTGGGGTTTGCGGCCGGGCTTGGCCTGGTCGCCGATGCTCCAGCCGCTGGGACAAGGCCCCATTCGCAGGAAGTGGCGGACCTGGCTGGCCGTCAACGGCTTCGGGTCCTTCGGCGTGCGGTAGTGGTAGAGTTCGGTCAGGCCGAAATCGAGCCGGAAGTCGTTCTTGAGATCGCCGACGGTGGTGGCGCTGATCCCAAAGGGCCGGCCGTTCACCTGGCAGCTCAACGCCCAGCCATTGGACTGCATGAACGGGTAGGTCGTGTCCTTGCAGATCTGGCCGTTCACCTCGGCGCGGGTGCGTGTGAAGCTCTCGCGCAGGCTGGCGTCGGCGCAGACGTAGACCGCCGCCTGGACCGCGCCGTCACGGCCGATCACCTCGACGCGCCACAGCTGCGGCGGATCGAGCGCCTGGCGCCGGGCGAGGAGCTCGCTCTGGGTCGCGCGGCCCAGATCGCAGGCCGAGAGGCCGAGCAGGGCCAGGAAGGCCAACGGCCGGATTTGGCGCGCGATGTCTTGTCGGGTGAGAGCCAACACCGCGGGCCCGCGCGGCTAGAGGCGAAGCGGCGGGACGGCGAGCGCCGGCTTGTGATGGGCGACGATGATCGCCTGCATGTGGTGCACCTCGTGGACGACGTACACCTCGTCCGGCGGCATGCCTTCGGCGGGGGCCAGCGGCTGGGCCTTCCAGGCGCCGTAGGCGGCCAGCAGGATGGCGCCGCCCATGACGAAGGCGCCGATGTCCTGCCGCTGGAAGTCTGGCGCCGGCCTGCGCAGGGCCGCGATCCGCTGCTCCAGCGGGTGGGCCGAACGGCCCGCGAGCCAGTGGCAACCGAGGGGCGCGGCGATGGCGCCCAGCTGGGTCTTCAAGAGGGTCTCGGCGTAGCGGCGCTTCTGGCCCGGACGATGCGCCAGCACCAGGGCGTCACAGGCCAACTCCTGGTCGAGGCGGGCTTCGCGCGCCGCCAGATGCACCAGCGGGTTCAACCAGCAGAGGCACTGGGCGAGCGCGATCAGGCCATTGGTCCGCGGGTCGCCGCGGTCGATGTGGGTGCGCTCATGGGCGCGGATCAGGGCGCGCTCCTCGACGGAGAAGCGGGCGTCGGTGTCGGCCGGCATGACGATGCGGGGCACGATGACGCCGGCGACGGCCGGGCCGGCCAGCCCGCGGCGGGCCATGTCGAGGAACTTCAGCTGGCTGACGGCGATGATCGCGGCGGCCAGGGCCGCGCCGGCCAGCCACAGGCCAAGCAGCGTACCCGCCGGGGCGTGCATCAGGCCCTGAGAGGCCTGATAGACCGGATCGAAGTGCGGGCCCTCGCCCGGCGGCACGATGCGGGTGGCGGCGGCGGCGGGGAACAGGGCCGCGGCCGCGGCGATCGGCACGCAGAGCCACAGGCGATAGGCCATCTCCGGCCCGAAGTGCTTGCGGACCAGCGGGCGGGCGGCCAGCACGGCCAGGACGGCGCCGGCGGCGGCGAGGTTCAGGTGGATGAGGGCGACGAGAAGCTCAGTCGCCATTGTCGAGGTCCGCGATCAGACGCTTAAGCCGCGCCACCTCTTCGGACGACAGGTTGCGGTGCTTGGCGTAGTGGGCGACCAGCGGGGCGAGCTCGCCGCCAAACAGCCGGTCCAGCAGCCCCTGGCTCTCGCCCTGGACATATTCCGCCCGGCTGACCAGCGGCCGGTAGCGGGTGCGGCCCTCGCTGCGCTCCGAGGCCAACGCCTTCTTCTTCAGGAGGCGGTTGATCAGGGTCTTGACCGTGGCCTCGCCCCAGCCCTGCGGCGCGCCGACCGCGGCCACGATCTCGTCGGCGGCCAAGGGGCCACTGCTCCAGACCGCCTCCATCACCTGGCTTTCCGCCGCCGAAATCCGCGTCATGGCATTACGTCCGTAATTATCCGCTGACGTTACATCCGTAAACTGATCCGTCAAGTCACGGCGTGGGGAGGCCTCAGGCGACCCGCACCTCGGCAGGGCCGGCGGCCAGTCGGCCGACGTTGGCGGCAAAGGCGAACCCCCGGTCGCGAACCAGGGCCAGGACCGCCTCGGCCGCCTCCGGCGCCACGGCGATCAACAGGCCGCCGCTGGTCTGCGGGTCGGTGAGCAGATCGCGCTTCCAGTCCGCCAGGCCGGCGGGCAGGCGTACGTCGCCGCCATAGCTCGCCCAGTTGCGGGTCGAGGCGCCGGTGCGGACCCCGGCGCGGGCCAGGGCCTCGACGCCTGCCAGCAGCGGCGGATCGGCGCCGAGGTCGGCGGAGAGGCCCGAGCCGCGGCAGATCTCCAGCGCGTGGCCGAGCAGCCCGAAACCGGTGACATCAGTCACGGCATGGACGCCTTCGAGGTCGCCAAGCTCGCGCCCGACCGAGTTCAGCTGGGTGGTGGACGCGATCAGGGCGGCATAGCCGGCGTCATCCAGCCGTTCCTGCTTGAAGGCGGCGCTGAGCACGCCGACGCCCAGCGCCTTGGTCAGGATGAGGACGTCGCCCGCCTGCGCGGTGCGGTTGGTCAGCACCTTGTCGGGATGGACGAGGCCCAGCGCCACTAGGCCGTAGATCGGTTCGACCGAGTCGATGGAGTGGCCGCCGGCTACCGGCACGCCCGCCGCCGCGCAGACGCTGGCGCCGCCTTCCAGGA
This sequence comes from Phenylobacterium sp., assembly GCF_036264965.1. Lineage (GTDB taxonomy): Bacteria > Pseudomonadota > Alphaproteobacteria > Caulobacterales > Caulobacteraceae > Phenylobacterium. Next base: position 17,026 of record NZ_DATAPY010000043.1, on the reverse strand, counting down.
TCGCCCGGATCGTCGCTGGCGGCAGCTTGTCGATCGGCATGCCGACGATGGCGAGCGCCAGGATCGGCGTCCCGCCCATGGCGTAGACGTCGCTGAGTGCGTTGGTCGCCGCGATCCGGCCGAAGTCGAAGGGGTCGTCCACCACCGGCATGAAGAAGTCGGTGGTCGCCACCAGGGCCTGGGTCTCGTTCAGCCGCCAGACCGCGGCGTCGTCGGAGGTGTCGGTCCCGACCATGAGGTCGGAGAAGGCCGCCGTCGCCGGCATGCCCTTCAGGATGTCTTGCAGCACCGCCGGCGCCAGCTTGCAGCCGCAGCCGCCGCCGTGCGCCAGCGAGGTCAGTCGGACGGGTTCTGGGGTGGCGTTGGCTGAATTCGCTGTCATAGGCTCGCTTCTATCGCAGCCAGCTCCCCAATCTGAAGGCCATTTCCCTGTCCGACATCGAAACCCTGGCGACCGCTGACCTGGCGAGCCTCGCCCGCTACGACGCGGTGATCGACGTGCGCAGCCCGGCCGAGTTCGCCGAGGACCATGCGCCGGGCGCCATCAACCTGCCGGTGCTTTCGAATGAGGAGCGGGCCGAGGTCGGCACGATCTATGTCCAGCAGGACCGCTTCCTGGCCCGCAAAGTCGGGGCGGCCTACATCGCCCACAATGTCGCCCACCATCTGCAGACCGCGCTCGCCGACCGGCCGGGGTCGTTCCGGCCGCTGATCTATTGCTGGCGGGGCGGGCAGCGATCGAACGCCATGGCGACGATCCTGGCCCAGGTCGGCTGGCGGACCACGGTGCTGACCGGCGGCTACAAGACCTGGCGGCGGCATGTCAGCGAGCGGCTGTACGACCAGACCCTGCCGTTCCGGCTGGTGCTGCTCGACGGCTACACCGGCTTGGGCAAGACCGAGGTGCTGCAGCGGCTGGCGGACCGCGGCCAGCAGGTGATCGACCTGGAGGGTCTGGCCGCGCACCGCGGCTCGCTGTTCGGCGCACTCGCGGGCCAGCCGCAGCCCAGCCAGAAGCTCTTCGAATCCCGCCTGCTGCTGGCGCTGGAGGCGCTCGATCCAGCGCGGCCGTTGATCGTCGAGGCGGAGTCCAGCAAGGTCGGCGAGCGGATGGTCCCGCCCGCGCTATGGAATCTCATGACCGTCGCCCCTCGCCTGGAGCTTTCCGCCACGCCCGAGGCCCGCGCCCGCTATCTGGTGCGCGCCTACGGCGACATCGTCGCCGATCGTGCGGCGCTGGACGAGGCGCTGCGCCGCCTGCCGACCTGGCCGGGGCGAAAGCGGCTGGAGGCGTGGGGTGAGCTGGCCGACGCCGGCGACTTCGAAGCGCTCGCCCTGGACCTGATGACGCTGCACTACGACCCCGCCTACCACCGCTCCAGCCGCAAGGATGCGCGGCCGAGCCTCGGCGTCCTGGAACTGGGCGATCTGCAGTCCGCCGACCTGGACGCCGCCGCCGCCGAAATCGCCCGCCGGGTCGAAGCCTTGAACGCCTGACGAAGATTAGACGGCGAGGCGAGCGGGCCCGCGTGATAAGGTGACTTATCAAACACGCGCGCGGCCGGCCGACGCGCCCGCGTCGGCCGGCCCCATCGAGGAAGACGGCCATGAAACGCTACGCTGGTACGATCACGCCCACCCGGCGCGACCTTTCCGACCCGCGCTCCTCGCGCAAGTCCGGTCAGGCCCTGCCGGCCGCGCCGGTGCTCAACGACTCGCGCAGCACGCGCTGAACCTCAACGGAAGGAGCCCGACATGGCCAAGGGTCAGAAGAAGTCCAACAAGGAAGCGCGCAAGCCGAAGCAGCCGAAGGCGAAGCCTCCGGAGTCGATCTCGTTGAGCGCCAATCAGAAGCGGTAGGTGACGTCGCGGAGCGCTTGCCCGCGCTTCTAGTCCGCGCATAGTGCCTCCCAAGGCCGAGGTTACGGCCGCTTGGGAGAGGCGTTCATGAGGATCATCAAGCTCGCGCTGGCGCTTGCGCTGGCCGCCACCGTGGCGGCCTGCAACAAGCCGGTCGCCAATGTCGACGGCGCGCGGATCGCCGCGGCGGACGGCAACGCCGAGTGGATCTCCTACGGCAAGGGCTATTCTGAGCAGCGCTTCTCCCCGCTCGACAAGGTCAACACCGGCAACGTCGGCCAACTGGGCCTGGCCTGGTACGCCCAGTTCGACACCGACCGCGGCCAGGAGGCGACCCCCCTGATGGTCGATGGGGTGCTCTACACGACCACCGCCTGGTCGAAGGTCTATGCCTTCGACGCCGCGACCGGAAAACAGCTCTGGGCCTACGATCCCAAGGTCGACGGGGCCAAGGGCTTCGACGCCTGCTGCGACGTCGTGAACCGCGGCGTCGCCATCTGGAAGGGCAAGGTCTACGTCGGCACCATGGATGCGCGGCTGATCGCGCTCGACGCCAAGGATGGCCACGTCCTCTGGCAAGCTCAGGTCGGCGATCCGAAGAAGCCCTTCACTATCACCCAGGCGCCTCGGGTGGTGAAGGACAAGGTGCTGATCGGCGAGTCCGGCGCCGAATACGGCGTGCGCGGCTTCCTCGCCGCCTATGACGCGGCGACCGGCAAGAAGCTCTGGCGCTTCTACACCCTGCCCAACGCCACCGGGACGCCGGACGGCGAGCCGTCCGACAAGGCGCTGAAGGAGAAGGCCATGGCCACCTGGCCCGACGGCCAGTGGAAGACGGTGGGTGGCGGCGGCACCGTCTGGGACGCCATCGTCTACGACCCGCAACTCAACCTGATCTACTTCGGCGTCGACAACGGCACGCCGTGGGATCAGGAAAAGCGGTCCGGCGGCAAGGGCGACAACCTCTTCCTGTCGTCGATCGTGGCGATCAACGCCGACACCGGCGAATACGTCTGGCACTACCAGGTGAACCCCGGCGAGAGCTGGGACTATTCGGCCGTGCAGCCGATGATCCTGGCCGACCTGAAGATCGGCGGCGAGGTCAAGAAGGTGCTGATGCAGGCGCCGAAGAACGGCTTCTTCTATGTGCTGGACCGCACCAACGGGAAGCTGTTGTCAGCCAAGAACTACGTGCCCGTCACCTGGGCCAAGAGCATCGACATCGCCACCGGCCGACCGGTGGAGAACCCTGAGGCTCGTTACAAGAACGGCAGCGTCGACCTGCAGCAGCCGGGGCCGCTCGGCGGCCACAACTGGCACCCGATGTCGTTCAGTCCGAAGACTGGGCTGGTCTACATCCCGGCCCAGTCGGACCCCTTTGCCTACCAGGGCGCCAAGACCTTCGGCTACAAGGCCGGCGCCTGGAACCTGGGCATCAACACGCTCGCCAACGCCGGACCGATGACGGCCGACCAGGCCAAGGCGGCTGCGGCGTCCTACAAGGGCTACCTGATCGCCTGGGACCCGGTGAACCAGAAGGCGGTCTGGAGCGTCGAGCACCCGTACTTCTGGAACGCTGGCGTTCTGTCGACCGGCGGCGGCCTGGTCTTCCAGGGTGCGGCCGAGGGGCAGTTCTACGCCTATGACGCGGCCAGCGGGAAACAGCTCTGGTCCTACCAGACCGGCAACGGCGTGATCGCCGCGCCCATGACCTACGAGCTGAACGGCGAACAGTACGTGGCCCTGATGGTGGGCTCTGGCGGCGGCGGACAGATCTCCGCGCCCGCCTACATGCCCACCCGGCCGCGTCTGCCCGGACGGCTGCTGGTCTTCAAGGCCGGCGGAACGACCAAGGCGCCCGCCTTCGTCCTGCCCGCGCAGCCGAGCATCGACCTCTCGAAGGTCTCCACCACCGGCGACAAGGCGCAGGGCTACGCCATCTTCAACGACAACTGCGGCGTCTGCCACGGCACCAACGCCACGGGGTCCTGGCTGCCGGACCTGACGCGCTCGCCGATGATCACCACGCCGGACGACTTCAACTCCGTCGTCATTCAGGGAGTGCGCGCCCACAACGGCATGATCAGTTTCGCCAAATTCCTTTCTGCGAAGGACGTGGAAGACGTGCGCGCGTTCCTGATCTCGCAGGGCAAGGGCGAACCCCTGCCGGTGGCGGTGGCCGCGAAGTAGCTCAGGCGGTCAACACAGCTTCGAATTGCTCGGCGATCCAGTCGGCCTGATCCTCGGTGAGGATCAGCGGCGGGGCGATGCGGATGGTGTGGGCGTGGGTCTCCTTGGCCAGGAGGCCGCGCGCCTGCAGCGCCTCGCAGACCCGCCGCGCGCCGCCGGCGTCGGGGTGCAGCTCGACGGCCAGCATCAGGCCGCGACCGCGGACCTCCTTCACGCTATCGGCGCGGATCGAGGCCAGGCTGGCGTGCAGGTGGTCGCCGACGCGGGCGGCGTTGCCGATCATGTCCTCCTCGACCAGCACCTTCAGCGCGGCCCGGGCCACGGCGCAGGCCAGCGGGTTACCGCCGAAGGTCGAGCCGTGCTCGCCGGGGTGCAGCACGCTCATCACCTCGGAGTTCGAGAGCACCGCGGAGACCGGATAGAAGCCGCCGGACAGCGCCTTGCCGATCAGGGTCAGGTCGGCCTCGACGCCTTCGTGCTCCTCGGCCAGCAGCTTGCCGGTGCGGCCGAGGCCCGTCTGGATCTCGTCGAGGATCAGGATGACGTTCCGCTCGGTGCAGAGCTCGCGAGCGCGCTTCAGATAGCCGGCGGGCGGGATGATCACGCCGGCCTCGCCCTGGATCGGCTCCAGCAGGACAGCCACTGTGTTGGGCCCGATGGCCGCGTCCAACGCCTCGGCGTCGCCGTAGGGTACGACCCGGAAGCCCGGCGCGAAGGGCCCGAAGCCGCCGCGGGATTGCGGGTCGGTGGAGAAGCCGACGATGGCTACCGTGCGGCCGTGGAAGTTGTCGGCGGCGACCACGATCTCGGCCTGGTCGGCGGGGACGCCCTTGACCTCATAGCCCCACTTGCGGGCCACCTTGATGGCGCTCTCCACCGCCTCCGCGCCGGAGTTCATCGGCAGGACCTTATGGCTGCCGGTCAGCGCGCAGAGCTCCTCGTAGAAGGGCGCCAGCTGGTCGTTGCGGAACGCGCGGCTGGTGAGCGTCAGGCGGCCGGCCTGCTCGACCATGGCCCCAAGGATCTTCGGGTGGCAGTGGCCCTGATTCACCGCCGAATAGGCCGACAGGCAGTCGAGGTAACGATTGCCGTCGACGTCCCAGACGTGGATGCCTTCCCCTCGGGTCAGCACCACGTCCAGCGGCTTGTAGTTCTTCGCGCCGTAGAGGCCTTCCAGCGCAATCAGGTCGGCGGATTGCGAGCGGGAAATCGCGATGTCGTTCATGGCGGGGCTCCTCTATTCGGCGGCCAGAATGGCGGGACGGGGATCGCTGGTCCGGTCGAGGCGCAGCGTCATGCAGTAGGCCGCGCCGCCGGAGCGGATGAAGGGCGCGAGGTCGATCTCGACCAGGCGGTAGCCGCGCGCCTCCAGCTTGGCGCGCAGGGTCGCCGGCGCGCGGGCCATGACCAGCGTCTGGCCCAGGTTCACGGCGTTGACGCAGAAGGCGGCGGCTTCCTCGGCGGTGGCCTCAATGCGGTCGGCCTCGGCGATGCGGGCGCGGATCGTGGCCAGGGCGTCGGGCGTGAAGGCGTCGGGATGGTAGAGCACCTCGCCCCCGACCAGCGGACAGAAGCAGGTGTCGAGGTGGTAGAAGCGCTCGGAGGCGAGCTCCAGGCCTACGACCTCGCGGCCGAAGACCTTGCGGATCACGCCCAGCGAGGCGCGGTTCGAGCGCGGGCCGAAGCCGGCCCAGAACCAGCCGCGACCAGCGTCCCAGATGGCGTCGCCGGCGCCTTCCTGCAGCACGCCGTCCGGCAGGTCGATGACCTCACTCACCACGCCGCGGGCCTTCAGCCGGGCGAACACCGCGCGGAACACCGTCTCCTCGCCCTGCCGCTCGGGATGGCGGAAGCGGGCCAGCAGCACCCGGCCATCCAGCACCACCGCAGCGTTGGCGGGGAACACGAGATCCGGCAGGCCGCGCACGGCCTCAATGGTCTCAACGTGTGCGCCAAGCGCCTGGAGCGCCGCGCGCAGCTCGCCAGAGGCGGCCAGGGCGGCGGCCCGGTGTTCGGCGGTCCAGGCCCCGGGATCCATCCACGGGTTGATCCGGTAGCTGACATCGAAGGCGGCGGGATCGGTCATCAGGAAGCGCGCGGGGGCGGTCATGTGGAGGTCCTCTGCGGCGGTCTGGAGCCGTGAGAGTCGCCCGTTCGGGTGTTAGCGAAAAGCAGCCTAGGTGCTACATCTGACGCCCGAATCTGGCGATTAGTCAGATTGGAGTAGCGAAATGATCGATGATCTCGACCGCCATCTCCTGACCCTGCTCAGGGCCGATTCGCGAGAACCGGTGGCCTCTCTGGCCGCCAAGCTGAAGGTCTCGCGGGGCACCGTCCAGAACCGCATCGCCAAGATGCTGAAGCCGGGCGGCGCCATTCAGGGCTTCACGGTGCGGACCGCGCCCGACATGGAGGCCAACCGCGTGCGCGCCATCATGTGCATCGCCATCGAGGGCGAGCGGTCGGGCGCGGTGGTCAAGGCGCTGCGCGGCTTCCCCGAAGTGGACAAGGTGCACACCACCAACGGCCGCTGGGACCTGATCGCCGAGCTCGACACCGAGACCCTGGCCGCCTTCAGCCGCACCCTCGACCAGATCCGCCTGATCGACGGCATCGCCTCCACCGAGACCTCGATCCTGCTGGCCACGCAGAAGATGTGAGGTCTAAAGAGGCGGCCATGAACGCCCCCTTCAAGACCGACGCCCTGCCGCAGTGGAACCTGGGCGACCTCTACGCCGGCCGCGACGACCCGAAGATCGAGGCCGATCTGGCCACGGCCAAGGCCGACAACGACGCCCTGGTGGCGCTGAAGGGCCGGTTCGTGGCGACACGGGCCGACGCACGCCGGCTGGGCGAGCTGCTCGACCACGGCATCAAGCTCTATGAGGCGGCGACCAACGGGCTGTGGGGCGTCGGCGCCTATGCGGGGCTGGCGTCCTCGACGGCGCGCAACGACCCGGCGTGGTCGAAGTTCGAGGGCGACCTGCGCGCCCGTTCCGCCCAGATCGCCGCGGAGAGCCTGTTCTTCACCCTCGAACTGAACGAGCTGGACGACAACGAGATCGAGGCGGCGTTCCGGGCGCACAAGCCGGCGGCGAAGTGGCGGCCGTGGATCCGTCGCGTGCGCTTGTCGCGGCCGCACGAGCTCAGCCCCGATCTGGAGCGGATGCTGATCGACCGCGGCCCGGCGGTCGCCAACTGGAGCCGGCTGTCGGAAGAGACCCTGGCCGCGCTCACGGCAAAGGTCGGCAAGGAGACGCTGACCCTATCGGAGACGCTGAACCGCCTGTCGGACCCCGACGGGACGCGGCGCAAGCAGGCGGCCCAGGCGCTCGCCAAGTCGCTGGCGGACCGCACGCCGACCCTGGCGCTCTGCTTCAACACGCTCGCCTTCGAAAAACAGGTGGAGGACCGTTGGCGGAAATACCCGGACCCCGCCGCCTCGCGCCACATCGCCAACGAGGTCCATGCCGACGCCGTCGCCGCGCTGGAGGCGGCCGTGGTGGAGGGCTACGGCCCCGTCAGCCACCGCTACTACCGCCTCAAGGCCAAGGCCATGGGCCGCGAAGTCCTGGACCAGTGGGACCGCAACGCCCCGCTCGATACCGCCCAGCCCAAGACCTACGGCTGGGACGAGGCCAAGGGCATGGTGCTGGAGAGCTTCTCGGCGCTGGCGCCCAAGTTCGCCGACACCGCCCAGACCTTCTTCACCCACCCCTGGATCGACGCGAGGCCCCGGCCCGGCAAGCAGTCGGGCGCCTATTCGCACCCGGTCACCGCCGACCGGCACCCCTACGTCTTCCTGAACTACATGGGCGAGCGGCGCGACGTTCTGACCCTGGCCCATGAGCTGGGCCACGCGGTGCACCAGACGCTGTGCGCGCCTCTGGGCACGCTCCTGGCCGACACGCCGCTGACGCTCGCCGAGACCGCCTCGATCTTCGGCGAGGGCCTAGTGTTCGAGCGCCTGCTGGCCAACGCGAGCAAGGCCGAGCGCAAGGGCCTGCTGGCCGGCAAGATCGAGGACGGGCTGAACACGGTGGTCCGCCAGATCGCCTTCCACCGCTTCGAGACCCGCTTCCACGCCGCGCGGATGGAAGGCGAGGTCTCGGCCGAGGAGATCGGCTCGATCTGGATGGAGGTGATGGGCGAGAGCCTGGGTCCCGCCATCCGGCTGAACAAGGGCTACGAGCACTACTGGGCCTACGTCAGCCACTTCGTGCACGCGCCGTTCTACGTCTACGCCTACGCGTTCGGGGATTTGCTGGTGCGCGGCCTGATGGAGAAGCGCCGCGAGGACCCCGTGGCCTTCGCGCCGCTGTACGAGGACCTGCTCGCCGCCGGCGGTACCCGGACCTACGTCGAGGCGCTGGCGCCGTTCGGGTTGAACCCGCGGGAGAAGGCCTTCTGGGCGGCGGGGATGAAGCAGCTCGAACGGCTGGTGGACGAGTTCGAGGCGTTGGTTTGAGGGGACGAAGCGCTATCTCGGTAAGCGGAATTGGATTGGTAGGCGCATCGTGCCTCCGTCGACGGGCAATCCGTTTCGGGTCATGGGCCGCATCTTGAACTCTGGCATTAGCGCCAGCGCGGCGGCGCCGAAGCCCTGACCTTGGGGCGCTTCCTGCTCGACAATGCAATCTGCCATGTCGCCGTCTTTTGTGACCTTGCAGGCAACCATTGCGATGCCCTCGACGTGATGACGACGGGCCTCAGTCGGATAGACGCGCTCAAGATCTTGTCCCGTCGCCTTATGCCGCCAATCAGCAAGGACACGATGCTGCGCGTTGGGCGTTGCAGAGGGCGGTTCCGCAGCGACTGGCGGCGCGGGTTGCGCCATCGCCAGCGGAACGAAGCTCACCTCGAAAACCAAGGCCAAGACGCCGACGATCTTTGGCATCATCCTGAAATGCTCCTCTGCGACCACCAAAGCTTAGCTTAAATCTCATGCTGCCCAGGCCCAAAGGCTCGCTTCATCCATGAGATCGAAGGGCGCGACCGTCCCGGTGGGACCTAGTCCGACAAAGCCTGTCATCCCGGACGGCCGAAGAGCCGATCCGGGACCCAGGAGCGACCGCACAGCTTGAACCTCCTGGGTCCCGGCTCTCCGCTTCGCTGCGGCCGGGATGACAGGAAATATGGGACCTCCGCTCTTAAACCCCCCAATCCACCGGCGGCGACGGCAATCCTTCGACCAGCGCCGAAAGGCCGTCGCTGTAGGCTTGGCGCAGGCCGTTCCAGTAGGGATCGTCCTCCTCGATGGTGACGAGGTTCGTGGTGAAGCTGTCGGCGCGGTAGGCCAGGAGGTCGATCGGCAGGCCGACCGAGAGGTTGCTGCGGATCGTGGCGTCGAAAGAGATCAGGGCCAGCTTGGCGGCCTCGTCGAGCGGGCAGTTGGGCGTCAGCGAGCGGTCGAGGATCGGCTTGCCGTACTTGGTCTCGCCGATCTGCAGGAAGGGCGTGCGGGGCGAGGCCTCCACGAAATTGCCGGCGGCGTAGATCTGGAACAGCCGGGGATGCTCGCCGGCGATCTGGCCGGCGACCAGGAAATTGCCGGCCGGGTCGCCGTAGGGGTCCACGAACTTGGCGTCCGCGACGATGGTGGCGCGCAGGTGCGCCCCGACGATTGTCGCGGCCTCGAACATTGTCCGTGCCAGGCTGAGGTCGTTGGCTGGGTCGCCGGCGCCAAAGGCCTCGTGCAGCCGGGTGACCACGGCCTGGGTTGTGGCCAGGTTGCCCGACGACTGGATGGCGATCACCCGGTCGCGGGCGGCCGGCATCAGATTGAGCTTGGAGACGCGAACCACCTGGTCGACGCCGGCGTTAGACCGGGAGTCCGAGGCCAGCACGAGCCCCTGAGGCAAGAGGATTCCGAGGCAATAGGTCATCGGGGACAGCCTACCGCGAATTAACCGGCTCCGCGTGTTCCTGAAGCGCCATGTCGGATCGCCACACGTTCGAACGTCCTATGGGCGACCCTATCGGGAGAGAGACCATGAAGACCCTTCGCACGCTGGCCGCCGCCAAGGCCGCCTCGATCCTGCTGATCGCCGGCCCCGCCATCGCCGCTGCGGCGCCCGCCGCGCCGCAGCCGCCGGCCGGGACCTATACGATGGACAAGGCCCACACCTCGGTGACCTTCCGGGTCAATCACCTGGGGTTCTCGCACTACACCGCGCGCTTCGCGACCGTGGACGGCAAGCTGAAGTTCAACCCGGCGGCGCCGGCGACCATGGCCGTCGAAGCGACCATCGATCCCAGGTCTCTGACGCTGAACACGCCACCCACCGGCTTCCATGATCAGCTGATGAGCAAGGCCTGGTTCGACGCCGCGGCGTTCCCGGCCATCACCTTCCGCTCGACGAAGGTCCAGGTGACCGGGGCCAACACCGCCAAGGTCACCGGCGACTTCACCCTGCACGGGGTGACCAAGCCGGTGGTCCTCGACGTCACCTACAACGGCGGCTATCCGCCCAATTCGTTCGACCCCGGCGGCGCGCGGGTGGGCTTCTCGGCCCACGGCGCCTTCAAGCGCTCGGCCTTCGGCATGGGCGCAGGCATTCCCGCGCCGGGCACGACCATGGGCGTCAGCGACGATGTGGACGTGGCGATCGAGACGGAATTCTCGGGCGGCAAACCAGCGGTGGCAGCAAAGAAGTAGCGCCTACTCCCGAGCCAGGACGTAGCGGACGCCTCGGGCGCCCAGGGCCATCGCCACGGCGATGACCGAGAGCCAGATGGCGTCGGACATCGACCAGCCGTCCGCCGCGAAGCCGAGCGCGATGACCAGGAAGGTGGCGGCCAGCGCCACGCCGAGCCAGTGGACGGTGCGCCCGATCAGACCGGAAGCGCCGACATGCGCGCGGGTTTCGCGCGGCCAGATCAGGTTCGGCATCTCGTCCTCCCGCTGTGGCTGGGATCGCCTAGCTCAGCTTTCGCATGCGCCGGACGGGCCAAGGGAACCCTCAGTGTGCAACGTGCAGCCTTTCGAAGCCGTTGCCGCTGATTGCAGCAGATAGGGACGAAATGCTCCGAAGGAAGCCGATGTCAGCGGGTTTCCATCCAGGCGCGCATGTCCGCGGCCTCGCGGCGGCCTGAGCCCAGGTAGCGGGTGTCGCTGCCGACGGTGACCAGGTCGAAGCCGCGTTCGATCATCTTCTGGGAATAGGCGACGCTGTTGGTATGGACTGCGGTCCTGACGCCCGCGGCCTTGCAGGCCGCCAGGATCTTGTCGAACGCCGCCATCAGCGCGGGGGCCTCGGTATCCTGGCCGGGCGGCCCGCCGATGGAGAGGGAAAGGTCCGAGGGGCCGATATAGACGCCGTCAAGGCCCGGCGTGGCGACGATCGCCTCGACATTGGCCAGGCCCTGGGCGGTCTCGATCATCGCGACGGCCAGCATCTCGCCGTTGGCCTTGGCATGATAGTCGGGGCCGCCGTAGACGGCCGCCCGCGTCGGCCCGGAGCTGCGGAAACCGGCCGGCGGATAGCGGCAGGCTTGGACGAAGGCGGCGCACTCGGCCGCGTCGTTGATCATCGGGCAGATGACGCCGTAGGCCCCCGCGTCGAGGGCCCGCATGATCTCGCCCGGCTGATTCCAGGACACCCGCACCAGGGGCGTCGCCGGCGTGGTCGAGACCGCCTGCAGCATGGCCAGCATCTCGGCGTAGCCGATCACGCCATGCTGGGTGTCGATGGTGACGCTGTCCCAGCCCATGGAGGCCATCAGCTCGGCGGAGAATCCGCCGGGCATGGAGCACCAGCCGTTGATCGCGGGTTTTCCGGAAGCCCACAGCTCCTTCAGGCGGTTGGCGCGCATAGGGACGATCTCTCCTGGTGGTGGTCGAGGCCGAACCTAGGCGTTGGCGGCGGCAATTGCAGCCCCGGCGGCGCGAGCCCTGCGACATCTCGCGCGGTCCCTGCGCTCGCGGGTTAGCAGGGTCTTCATTTCGTTGTGAAATCCTGACGGGGTGAGAAAGGCCGCCGCGTGACCGTGTACCAGACCTCCCCGCTGAAGCCCGGCTTCCAGCCCGGCTCGCTGACCCCGCGACTCATCGACATCGCCGAGCGCGCCGCCATCGTCGCGGCCTTCGTCTACTACCTCGTGCTCAACTACAATCCGCACAACTGGCTGAACTTCGCGATCGCCATGACCGACGTGGTCACCGTCTGGTTCATCCTGACCCGCCGGTCCACCACCAGCGTCAGTCCCGACCCGCTGGACTGGATCATGGCGTTCGGCGGCACCTTCCTGGCCCTGCTCGCGCGGCCGGGCGGGACGGCGTTGATTTCCCCGGTCCTGGCGGTCGCCATGGTCGCCGCCGGCACGGTGATCAGCCTGGCGGCCAAGTTCAGCCTCAACCGCAGCTTCGGCCTCGCGCCGGCGAACCGCGGCGTGCGCATGCGCGGCGCCTACGTCTTCGTGCGCCATCCGATGTACCTGGGCTACGCCATCACCCACAGCGCCTACCTCTTGATGAACCCGACCCTGATCAACGCCGCCCTGATCGGCGCCACCTGGGTCTTCCAGTTCGGCCGGGTGATGCGCGAGGAGCGCTGGCTCAAGCAGGACCGCGCCTATCGCCGCTACGCCCGCATCGTGCGCTTCCGGATGATCCCGGGCGTTTTCTAGGTCTATGCTGGGCTCCGGCGCGCCTGCGAGGCGCGTCCGGGAGACGCTGCGATGAAGATGGCCGCCCCGGTCGCCGCCCTTGTTTTCACCTGGCTGGCGGCGTCGGCCGCGATGGCCGCGCCGAGCTGCTTCGACCGGCAGGGCGACACAGCCCGCTGCGGAACCGCCGGCGCCATGCCGCTGGGCTGGACGCCGCCGCCGGAGCAGGTTCGGGCGCACGCCGCGGCGATGGACTCCGAACTTGGCGTCGGTCGGACGGTCGGCTTGATCTGCGTGATCGGCGGCCTCTTCGCGCTCTTCGCCCTGCTGCCGGATTTCGACGGCGGCTGGGACCGCCAGGAGGACGACCGCGAGCGGCGGGGCTAGCGTATCGCGGCAACCTGCGCTCAAACGGACAAGAGCGTGCATTGGGAGGCCGGGATGGGAATTCGGATTTTGGGTCTGGCGGTTCTTGCCGCCGCGCTGGCCGGCGCGGCGCGGGCCGAGCCGGAGGTGCTGGTCAAGTGCGACGTCCCCGCGCCCCAGGCCATGCGCTTCACCAACGCCGACGGCTGGAAGCCGATGGCCAACCCCGACCGCGCCGTCACCATCACCCGCGACAGGGGCAAGTTCGCGATCCAGCTGGATGGCGAGGCGGGCTATGCGTCCGGCTCGGTGTTCGCGCTCCCCATGGACCACATCGAGCGGTTCCGCGTGCTGCGCACCGACGGGGCGGAGATCTTCCACCTGGAGGCCGGCCCCGACGGTCAGCCGATCCTCAAGCGCACGATCCGTGGCGGCCGCGACGGCACCCACCTCTACAACATCCGCGAAATGACCCTAACCCACTGCCCGGTGGTCTCGAGCGACGTGGTGGTCGCCAAGGCCGGCGCGGGTGGCGGCGGCTAACCCGACTTGACCGCGAGCGTCACCCAGGGCTGGCGGAAGTCCTCGTAGACCGCCTGGGTCGGACCGCCGGGGCCGGCGTCGGCGAAACAGCCGATGGCCACGCCCGCCCATTGCGGCCGGAATTCGGGATACCAGAGGATCGAGGTCCCGCAGGTCGGGCAGAAGTGGAACTCGACGTTGCGGCCACTGTCGCCGGGGCGGACGAAGGTCTGCGAGGGCCCGTTCAAAGCCACCTGATCGCGGTCGTAGAACACCGCCACGCTGAAGGCGCTGCCGGTGCGCCGCTGGCAGGCATGGCAGTGACAGGCGCTGATCTTCACCGGCTCGCCGGCGGCGGTGACGGTGAGGGCGCCGCAGGTGCAGGCGGCGGTGCGGGTGGTCATGCGAGCTTCCCCCGGATCCGAACCCAGCTTAGCTCGGGCGACCATATGTCTGGAACCGAATAGACGGCGCCTCGACCCACCGCGTAGGCGAGACCGTCGGGCCTGCAGTGGACAAGCCGAATGCATAGCGCGCGCGAATGCCGGGACCAGGCCGACGCCTTGGCGACGTTGGCGCTGATGTTCCCGGAAAAAGCCGACGCCTACCGCGACGCCGAGCGGCGCTGGCGGGAGTTGGAGGTCCGGACGATCGATGAGGAGATGCGGGCTGCGCCGAGGACGTCGAAGGCGCGGCTCGGCTAGGTCGACCCTCGGCGCGCCAGCGCGGAGCGGTCCTTAAATCTCACAGCGGATGTGAGCCTGCCTCTCCAGCTCAGTCAATTCCCCTCCCTCTTGCGGGGAGGGGTCAGGGGTGGGGGTGCGGGCCGTGAATCTGCCGCTCTGGCCCCACGAATTCGGAGCTGACACCCCCACACCCAACCCTCTCCCCGCAAGGGGGAGAGGGCTTTGGAGAGGCAGGCAGAATGCTGGCCATGAGGTGTAAGGCGGAGAGTGGCCGCTGGCCTCAGCGGCGAGACGCCCAGGCGATCAGGCCAGCTCTGAGGGCAGCTCCGCAGGTGAATGCCCCTAGCGCCCAGTAGTACAGAAACTCGACGATTTTGTTCTCGCTGTCGGGCTTCCAAGTTTGGCTCCATTCAAGTTGGTAGAGCCATATCCATCCGAACAGCATCGTAGCGATTGCGACGCATACGATCAGAGACGTCCGGCCCCGGCATCACGACGGGAATGACAAAGAACGCTAGGATGAATAGACCGATGCCCACGGTCGTCTACTAATACTGCCCATACCGCCCCTTCACCGACTCCAGCAGCTTCGGCGCGTCGTAGCCGACGCCGTCCTTGAACACGATCTCGACGTTCTCGATGTCGGCGATGGTCTTGGAGGGGTCGCCCTTCACCACCACCAGGTCGGCATCCTTGCCGGGCGCGATGGAGCCGATTTGGTCGGCCAGGCCCAGATAGGTCGCGCCGTTCAGGGTGGCGATCCTGATGGCCTCCTCGGGCTTGAAACCGGCCTCGACCAGCAACTCGATCTCGCGCTGGTCGCCGAAGCCGGGGATGACGCCGCCGTTGCCGGTCGGGTCCGGCCCGGCGATCAGCAGGCCGCCGGCGGCCACGAACTTCCGCTCCAGGCCCAGGTCGTTCTGGTATGCCTTGGCGGCGTCGGCATAGCGCTCGCGCGGCGCCTGGTTGGTCAGGTTCCGGGAATAGAGATAGGCCTCGCGCGCCTCGACGGTCAGCACGGCCATGGCCTTCGGGTTCAGCGGCGAATGCATCGGCACCCGCTGTTCGAACACCGGCAGGGTCGAGGTGAGCGCCACGTGGTGAACGACCATCAGCTTGATCAGCTTGTCGGCCTCGGGGCTGTCCGGCGTCATGGCCAAGAGCGTCGGATCGCCGGAGGTGCGCGGGCAGACGTCCGGCTGTTTGCCGGGATCGAGCTGGGTGTTGACGAAGAAGCCGTGCTCCAGGTCGTCGATGCCGAGTGCAATGGCCTCCGGATAGGTCACCGAGCAGAGGTGGCCGGTGAGCTTCAGCCCGCGCTTGTGGGCCTCGACGATGGCCGCGCCCAACTCGGCGCGGGTGATGTTCATATAGGCCTTGAACGACGTGGCCCCCATGTCGGCCCAGTAGGCGACGGTGCGCGCGGCGTCGGCGGCGTCCTTCAGGCCGTGCATCTGGATGAAGGCGCTGCCCGAGCCTTCCAGATAGGGGCCGGTGACGTCCATGTGCGGCCCGATCATGCCGCCCGCGTCGATCAGGCTTTTGACGTTGAGGTCGACGTAGGGCTCGACGGAGCCGGTGGTCCGCATGGTCGTGACGCCCGCCGCCAGGTACAGGCGCGGCGACGAAAACGTCATCTGCGGCACCATCAGCGGCGGCTCGGAATGGCCGGCGGCGTCCATGTTGGGCCGGGCGATGTAGTACATGTGGTCGTGCATGCCGACGAGGCCGGGCAGCACCGTGCGGCCGGTCAGATCGAGCACCTCGGCTCCGGCGGGCGCCACGACGGCCGCACCGACGTCCTCAGTGACCGCGGCGATCTTGCCGCCGGCGAGAACGACCGTGCGATTCTCCTGCGCTGGTGCGCCGGTTCCGTCGATCACCCGGACATGTCGCAGGATTGTGAGCTTGCCGCTGACCTTTACGTAGGGCTGCACCGAGGCGGCGGGCGGCGCCGGCGGGGCCAGGATCTGCGGCGCGGCGCTGGCCACGGTCACGGCCATCAGCGCCGCGGCGCTCCCCAGGATCATCTGCTTCAGCATCTATGCCCCTCTCGCGAACCAGCCCGGCGCGGACCCTAGCCTCCGGACGAACCGCTTGCCATTTTTCAAACGGTTGTTCATCACCTGAGCCATGTTACCGGGCCGCCCTCCCAATTTCTGGCCCCAACCGATATCGAGGACCCGATGGCTGAAGACGTGAAGCCGGCGGCGGAAACCTATGATGACCGCCCGGTTCACACCGAGCCGACGCTCCCGCCCGAGGTCCAGGCGCCGCTGGCCGAGTTCGAAGGCGCCGAGCCGCCCTCGCCGCAGTGGTTCAAGGACGCCATCGCCCGCCAGCCGGAACGGACCTTTGTTGAGAGCCTGGGCTCCAAACTCGAAGTCCTGACCTGGGGCGAGGTCGGCAAGCCGGGCCTGCTGTTCGTGCACGGCAACTCCGCCCACGCCGACTGGTGGAGCTTCATCGCGCCGTTTTTCGCCGACGACTATCGGGTGGCCTCGATGTCGCTGGCCGGCATGGGCGCCTCGGACTGGCGCGACCGCTATTCGTTCGGCGATTTCGCCGAGGACGCCGAGGCCGTCGCCCGCGCCACGGGCCTCTACGAGGGCGGCCGCAAACCCATCTACATCGGCCACTCGTTCGGCGGCGGCCAGGTGTTCTTCGCCGCCGTCAGGCATCCGGAGCGGATGCATGCCGCCGTCATGGTCGACACCGGCTTCGGCCCACCGCCCGAGGAGATGGCCCGGCGCATGGCCCAGATGGAGGCGGTCAAGAATATCCCGACGCCGGAC
>NZ_DATAPY010000042.1:0-78517 GCF_036264965.1 Phenylobacterium sp. | reverse complement strand
GATAACCCGTCACCGCGACGAACTCGTCGAGGATCTGACGTTTCTCGGCGCGGCGACCAGCCCGGTAGCGCTCCACAATCGCGCCGATCAACTCCGACCTGGTCGCCATACTGACCTGCCTCGCCATCCTCGCCCCCTATGCCCTGCTGGGCTGGCGGGTAGCATTTCAAATGAGGCAACAACTGTAGCCGGTAGCAAATCAGCTGAGGCAATGCGGGGGTCAGTTTTCCATGTCGCCTGACAGCTGACGGCGTGCCGACCGGCTGAATGCGACCGCCAATGCTTCTAGCTGACACTCGAGAGTGAATGCCCTGAGAGTTGGCCAATTTCTCCGCTAGTGATTGCAGCGTGGCCCCGCGAGACCCGTTTCGAGCAGCGCTGCTGGGAGTTGCTGCGACGAACGTATGTCGATGCGCGGTACTCGCCGCACTACAAGATCACGACCGAGGAGCTGGCCTGGCTTGGAGAGCGCGTATGTCGCCAAGGGCTTCCTGCGAGAGACAGTGGTGCGCAAGGGCGTCGCGAATTGCGTCTCCAGGCGGCGAAACCCAGTCCGGGTCAAAGGTCCCAGGAGACATCATGATTCAGTGACGCCGAGGATGTTCAGCCTGTCCACCGTGCTCCAATCAGTTTGAGGGATCTTGGGCATGGACGAACCTCCGCGAACAGCCACCGCGTTCAGATGATAGCCTGGGTAAAATTCGATCGACGCTTCACCGCCCCCGCCGAACACTATGGGGACCCAGGGCAGTTCCGTTAGCGTGTCGACGGCTTCCAGATCGGCAAGCCGTCGCCGCAGCGCGGCGGCCGCTTCGTCGCCTAGCTCCCGACAGGCGTATGCCTCCTGCTCGCAGAGGCGGCGAAGCGCCTTCGTCTTGAATCCGAATTCCAACCTGCCACCAGTATCTGCACCCGCTGAGCTGGAATCAGCAGACCAACTCAAGGCCAATGACCGATCCGTACGCCAATTGGACCCCAGGCTTTTCTACGTTGGAGGTCGATTCGGTGGTTCGGAAGCGACTGAAATCGCGTGTCAGGCGCCAATTTTGGCGAACTCCCCCAATGGACCGGCTCGGCGCCTTTGCCCCCAAGCTGCCCCCCTTTGCCCAGCGAACGGATCGGGCCAACGGGGGTCAGTCGTAAGTTATTGATTTTTTGGAAGGCGATGGTGGATGCGACAGGGATTGAACCTGTGACCCCCTCGGTGTGAACGAGGTGCTCTCCCGCTGAGCTACGCATCCGCTATCCGCGAGGAGGTGGGCGTATAGCGTGGGCCCTTCCGCCCCGCAAGCGGCGAGAAGAGCGATGCGCCGCCGCGGTCAATATCGATATCGATGGCGCGTCCGTAGCTCAGCGGGCTCGTTCACACCGAGGGGGTCACAGGTTCAATCCCTGTCGCATCCACCATCCTGCTTCGCCTTGACGGGCTTCGCAGGACAAGTCGTTCCATCGCCGGCGAAGCGGGATGCCCTCCGAAGCCTTGGCGAAGGAGGGCCAGCTTCCCGGCGTTTCCAAGCTTCTCTGACTACCAATTCCAAAACCATGTTATCCTGGCGAAAACGAACCTTGCTGGGGAGAGCCGGGATGAGGGTTGTTCTGGGCGCCGTAACGGTCGCCGCCGCTGTTGTCGCCGTCATAGCGACCGCTTCGGTGGCCGCCGCGCCGGATGGCGGCGCGCCGTCGATGACGCCGGACCACGTGAGGGACTTCCAGCTCACCGACACGACCCGGATCGCGCACCGGCTGTCCTACTACCAATATGCGCCCGCCATCGTCCTGATGTCGCAGAAGGTGGGCTCGCCGCTGTCGCGCGCGGCCGCCGCCGAACTCGCCAAGCTGCAGGCCACCTACAAGGACAAGGGCGTCCTCTTCTACATGATCAACCCCGCCGATACGCGTGAGCAGGCCGCGGCCGAGGCCGCGTCCAACAGGTTCGCGGCGCCGGTCCTGATGGACGACCTGCAGCTGGTCGGCGAGCAGATGAACATCCAGCGCGAGGGCGAGGTCTTCGTGCTGGACCCCAGGGCCGACTTCAAGGTCGCCTACCGCGGCCCGTTGGATGATCGATTCAACAAGGCCACGCTGGATACGAACACCCGGCCCGCGAACGCCTATGCCGCTTCGGCGATCGATGCGGTGCTCGGCCACCAGCCCGTCGCCACTCCCCGTGTCGAGGCGAGGGCCGGACAACGGTTCGCCTTCCCGGACCGTCACCCGGTCGCGGCGTACGAAGAAATCTCCTATTCGAACACCGTCGCGCCGATCCTGCAGAAGAAGTGCGTGAGCTGCCACCAGAAGGGCGGCATCGGCCCATTCCAGATGAACAGCTACGAGGTGGTGAAGGGCTTCGCCCCGATGATGCGTGAGACGGTGATGACCCGGCGGATGCCGCCGTTCTTCGCCGATCCGCATGTGGGCAAGTGGTCGAACGACACCTCGCTCACGCCGGAAGAGACCAAGACCCTGGTCCACTGGATCGAGGCCGGCGCGCCGCGCGGCAAGGGCGAGGACATCCTGAAGACCCAGGCCGGCGAGGCTCCGGAGTGGCCCGCGGCGCTCGGCAAGCCGGACGTCGTCGTCCAGCTTCCCAGCTTCAGCGTCCCGGCCAGCGGCGTCATCGAGTACCAGCACATGACGGTCGACAATCCGTTCAAGGGCGACACCTGGCTGCGCGCGGTGGCCTTCCAGCCGGGCGCGCGCCCGGTCCTGCACCACATCACCTCGGGCTATTCGCCGGACAAGTCGCTGCCGCCGGCCGACATTCCGGGCAGCTCGGTGGGCTCCTATGTCCCGGGCGCGGGCATCCAGGTCTACAACGAGGGCACCGGCGCGCCGGTCCCCGCCGGCGGCAAGCTCAGTTTCTCGATGCACTACACCACCAACGGTAAGCCGATGACCGACGTGACCAAGATCGGCTACTATCTGCTGAAGGCGCCGCCTGAGATCATCCGGCGCGCGGCGGTGATCTCCAATCCGATCATGCGCATCCCAGCCGGCGAGGCGCGTCACCAGGAAGTCGCCTACCTCGAATTCCCGGCGGACGCAGTGCTCTACAGCGTGCACCCGCACGCCCACTACCGCGGCTATGCGGTCGAACTGACCCAGATCACCCCGGACGGCAGGGAGACGCCGATCCTGTCGGTGCCGAAGTACGACTTCAACTGGCAGCTCGACTACGACCTGGCCCAGCCGCTGACGGTCAAGAAGGGCACCAAGCTGCGCGTGAAGTGGACCTACGACAACTCCGACCACAATCCGGCCAATCCGGATCCGAAGCTCAACGTCACCTGGGGCGAGCAGACCTGGAACGAGATGATGTACTTCCGGATCAACTACCGCTGGGTAGACGAGACCAGCCACAACATCCGCAACGACCTGCAGGCCAAGCTGATGGAATCGCGGATCATCGGCTTCCTGGACGACAACGCGGACGGCAAGCTGCAGATCTCGGAGTTGCGGGGCCCCTATGCGTCGCTGAAAAGCCGGTTCGCGGCGCTGGACCTGAACCACGATGGCGGCCTCGACCTGAAGGAGCTGACCGCGGCCAACCTGACGCGCGGGGTCGCCAAGCGCCTGGCGGAGACCGACATCGAGCAGTAGGCGATGGAGGCCTGGCCAGCGGGAGGGCGCCTCGTTCACATCGAGGGGGTCACAGGTTCGATTGCGCCCTGCCAAGCTTGCGCTCCGGACATGAGGCGCCAGATTGGAGCTCTTCAGAGGAGTTCCCCGGCGTGACGTCCCCCTTCGACGGCTATGAAGTCGAACCGCAGCTGCGGCCCACGGCCGCCCGCTACGACTTCGATCTCGACGCCGCGCTGGACGCGGTGGTGGTGCTGGAGGCGCAGATTCCGGCCGACGCCTTCACAGCCGCCTCGCTGGGTACGGATCGGTTGGGCAACGGCATCGTCCTCGGCACCGAGGGCCTGGTGCTGACCATCGGCTACCTGCTGATGGAGGCCGACAGCGTCACCCTGACCGCCAACGACGGGCGCGAAGTCCCCGCCCATGTCCTGGGCTCCGACCCGGTGACCGGCTTCGGAATGCTGCAGGCGCTCGAACCCTTAAGGCTGCCCGGCCTGCCGCTCGGCGATTCCCGGCGGCTCAAGGCCGGCAGTTCGGTGATCCTGGCCGGCGGCGGCGGCCGCGCGCACGCCGCGGCGGGCCACGTCCTCACCCGCCAGCGCTTCGCCGGCTATTGGGAATACCTGCTGGAGGACGCCATCATCACCGAGCCGCCGCATCCCCACTGGAGCGGCGCGGCGCTGATCGGCGCGGCCGGCGAGCTGATGGGCGTGGGCTCGCTGACCATGCAGCACCGCACCGCGGACGGCGTGATCGCGTCCAACAATCTGTTCGTCCCTTCGGAGCTGCTGCCGCCCATCCTCGACGACCTGGCCAGCGGCCGGCCGGCGCACCCGCCGCGGCCGTGGCTTGGGGTCCTCGCCCAGGACGCCGGGCGGCATGTGGTGATCTCCGGCGTCAGCCCCGGCGGGCCGGCGGCGCGCGCCGAGCTACGCGCCGGGGACGCCGTCCTGGCCGTCGGCGGCGCCGCCGTCACCGACCTCGCCGATTTCTACAGCCGCGTGTGGGCTTGCGGCCCGGCGGGCGCGACCATCCCCCTGCAGGTGCGGCGGGAAGGCGACGTGTTCGACCTGGAGGTCCGATCGGCGGACCGCATGGCGATGATGAAGAAGCGCCGGCTGAACTGACGGCGGCGCGCGCCGTGCTTTTGGGGCGCGTTGGGGCTTTGGCGTTACGGGCTAAGCGCCTACCATCCTGCGATGTCTGACAATGAAGAACCCCTGAACCAGCAGCTGATGGAAGCCCGCGACCGGATCCGGCGGGAGCTGGAGATCCTGATCGCGCCGTCGAGCATCGGCGGCGGGGCCGACAGCCGCAGCGTGATCGCCGCCCTGGAACATGAGCTGGCCGAGATCGAGGCGGCGCTGGCGAACAGGGGCTAGCGAAACTGCGGCTTCGCCGCGGCTGGCTGGCGAATCACCCACGCGTTCAGCAGGCTGAATCGATAGGCATGGCCGGTGAGCAGGCCCGGGTGGCCCGGGACATCGGGATCCGTGCCTTCCAAGTGGACGATGAAGCGCGATCCGTCGACTAGCCGCTCCATCTGGTAGGCGATGGGGTTATAGCCCGGCTTCACGGGGACGGCCTGCAGGTTCGGGTCGGCCTGTTGCAGCCGCGTCATGACGGCCGCGAAGGTGACCTCGACCGGTAGTTTCGTCGCGACCACGTCGCAGCGATCGGGCGACCGTTCGGCCAGCAAGACGATGTCGCGGTAGGTGTCGGTGGTCCAAACCTTGATCGCGGCGTCCTTGAACATGAACCGCTCGGCCGGCTTCGCCGGGCGCAGGTCGGCCTTAGCTTCGGCGGGCAGGTCGGCGACGCCGCCGCTGTGCTCCAGGCTGTAGAGGCAGCGCGCGACGTCGAGGTAGAACCACTCCTCCGCCTGGGCCTTGGTCAGGACCGGAGCGGCCGCCGCCGGAGCGTCCGGGGTCTGGGCGCGGCTAAGGCCGCCGGACCCGATCAGCGCCAAGGCCGCCAGGGCCATCCGCGCCGCGGATTGAAGAGATCTCTGCACCGCCGCCCCTTATTCGAACCGCCAAGTGAAGCTTACGGGGCTGGACGCCACAATCCAGCGTCGAGTTGAACCGCGCCGCCACCGTGCGACGCCTAGGCCCGCCGCTTGAGCCCCTGCTGCTCCATCCGCCACTTGAGCTGGTCGAAGCGGTCCTGGCCGAAGAAGGGCTCGCCGCCGAAGGTCATCATCGGCACGCCCCAGTGGCCGGCGGCGCGCTGGGCGACCTGATTCTCCTCGACCACCGCGGCGAAGGGCGCCGGGTCGGCGTCGACGGCGGCGGCGAGCTCGGCGAAGTCGAGGCCGGCCCGGCCTGCGGCCTGAACGAGGTGGTCGCCCTCGTGCCAGTTGTCGGTCCCGCCGCCCCAGATCATCCGGCTGACCTCGTCGAGGAAGGCCACGCCCCTGCCCCGCTGCGCCGCCGCCACGCCCAGGTGGGTCAGACGGTGGATGTAGGGCTGCTGCATCCGGTAACCCTGTTCCGGCGACTGCTGGACCGGATCGGGCCGGGGCCAGCGGAACGGCAGGCCGAGGAAGGCGGCCTCGCGGAACACGTCGACCATGAAGTAGCGGACCCACAGCGGATCCTGCTGCTCGAAGAACTCCGGCGTACGGACCGCCAGCGGATAGACCGGCCGCACGTTGCAGGCCACGTCATAGTCCCGCTCCAGCTCCGCCAGCCGCGGCGTCACCAGGTAGGAATAGGGCGAGCGGAAGGACCAGTAGAGGTCGTAGCTGAGCGTCATGTCCCGAACCTCGTCATGGTGGCGCGTTTTATTGTGACACAAGGTGTGCCATAAGTTTGCCGACAGCAAGTAGGGGACGCGATATGGACTGGCGAGCGATCGGTGCGGCGGCGGCAGTTCTGGTGCTCTGGACGGCTCCAGCCGTGGCGCAGGCGCCTGCGGCGCCCGCCAGCTACGACGGGCTGAAGGTCACCTTCTGCGGCACCTCCGGGCCGCTGCCAGTCAAGGACCGCGCCAAGACCTGCGTCGCGATCCAGGCGGGTCCGGCCATGTACATGGTCGATGTGGGGCCGGAGTCGACCAAGAACATGCAGACCTGGCGCATGCCCATGGCGGCGGCGCGCGCGGTGTTCCTGACGCATCTGCACTCCGACCATCTGGGCGACCTGGGCGAGTTCAACATGCAGAGCTGGGTGGCCGGCCGCCCTGCCCCGCTGGTGCTGGTGGGCCCGCCGGGGACCGAGAAGGTCGCCGCCGGCTTCAACGAAGCCTATGGCCCCGACCACGGCTTCCGCAACGCCCACCACGAACATGGGAGCGTGAAGCTGCCGATCGCCGCGGGCCTCTTGGAGGCCCAGGTGGTTCCGGTCCCGGCCAGCGGCGCGGCGGTGGTCTGGAGCCAGGACGGCCTGACCGTCACCGCCATCGTTGTGCACCACAATCCGGTGACCCCGGCCTACGGCTACCGCTTCGACTACAAGGGCCGTTCGGTCGTGGTCAGCGGCGACACCATCAAGTGGCCGCCCCTCGCCGTCGCGGCCAAGGGCGCCGACGTGCTGATCCACGAGGCGCAGAACGCCGATATGACCAAGCAACTGTCGCAGGGCCTGCTGATGATGGGCAATCCGCGGATGAGCTCGATCATGGCCGACACGCTCACCTATCACACCACCCCGGTGGAGGCTGCGGAGATCGCCCGCATGGCCGGCGTCAAGCGGCTGGTACTCTACCACATCACGCAGGCGGGCCTGCCGATGTTCACACCGGAGGCCTTCACCAAGGGCATGGACGCCGGCGGGCCGCTCGACTGGCGGATTTCGAAGGACGGCATGACCATCGAACTGCCCGCGAACGGTCAGGACATCAAGTTCGGGCAGTTCTAGGGAATCAGCGCGGAGAGCGCCCCTAGGCGTTCATCGGCGGCTGGTGCTGCTCGATCAGGTCGCAGCGTTCGGCCTCGCGCACGGCGCGCGTGACGTTGAGCCGGGTGAGGATCGCCGCGTCGCCATAGGCCGCGCGCGCCTTTTCCAGCGCCGTGCGCCAGCTCTGGTTGGCCAGGTTGTCGGTCTCGCCGGCATAGACCACCGTCGGGCCGTCCTTGTTCAGCTTGGCGATCACGAAATTCGCCCCCGCCGGCGGCAGGAACCTGTCTTCTTCAAACGCGGTATAGCGGTAACGCGCGCCGGACTTGCCGGCGAGTTCGAACTGGCGGCTCAATGAGACTCTCCACCCCTGGACAACACGGTCTTCAGCCCGACCGAGCGACCGCGAGCCACTGTTGTCCGCGCGCTTGGCCAAAAATGGGCTCAGCTTGACCATGAGGGCCTTCTCCAAATCAGGACGGCCGAATAGGCCCGATGCGGAACAACCGGCGCCGTAAGACGTTCGGGCCATGCGCCGCCTCTGTTAGGGTCATATCTCCTCGGGGAGCGCGACTCGAAAGTCGTCGCCCTGACATCGGAGCCCCGCGAAGACTGTGGACACCTCGGCCGAATTCAACGTCAGGCGCAGCGGGGAACGGCCGACCGTCGCCCTGACCGGAGACTGGACGGCCAACAACCTGGGCGATGCGCCCGCGCGCCTGGCCCAGGCGGTCCACGCCGACCCCGCGTTCGCCGTCGACATCCGCAAAGTCCGCCGGCTCGACACCGCCGGCGCCTACGCCCTGATCCGCGTGGTGGGCCGCGACTTCGACCTGAAGACCGTGCAGGCCCGGCCGGAAAGCGCACGGTTGCTAGAACTGGTCGGCGCGGCGGTGCACGTCGAGCCGGCGCCCACCAATCGTCCCCGCGGCTTCCACGAGATGACCGTGCGCATCGGTAAGGGGGTGATGAACGTCGGCTACGAGTGGGTCGACACCCTGGCCTTCCTCGGCCACCTGCTGGTCGTGGTGGCCCGCGCCTTCGTCTATCTGTTCACTAACCCCAAACGGATCCGTTGGGCGGCGATCTTCTCCCTGGCCGAACGCGCCGGGCTGGACGCCATCCCGATCGTCGCGGTGACCTCCTTCTTCATCGGCGCGGTAGTGGGCCTCCTGGGCGCCAACATGCTGAGCCAGTTCGGCGCGCAGGTATTCGCCGTAGAGCTGATCGGCATCGCGGTGCTGCGCGAGTTCAACATCATCATCACCGCGGTGCTGCTGGCCGGCCGCTCGGCCTCCAGCTTCGCCGCGGAGCTCGGCTCGATGAAGATGAACCAGGAGATCGACGCCATGCAGGTGATGGGCGTCGATCCGTTCGAGGCCCTGGTCCTGCCGCGCTTCGTGGCGCTTTTGGCGACTATTCCGCTGCTGACCTTCGTGGCGACGCTCGCCGGCCTGTTCGGCGGCATGGTGGTGGTCTGGACGGCGCTGGACCTCGGCCCCGCCTTCTTCCTGCAGCGGATCGTCGACAACGTCGGCGTCGCGCATTTCTGGGTCGGCATGTCCAAGGCGCCGGTGATGGCCGCGGTGATCGCCGGTATCGGCTGCCGTCAGGGCCTGGAGGTCGGCGGCGACGTGGAATCCCTGGGCCGGCGGGTGACGGCGGCCGTGGTGCACGCCATCTTCGCCATCATCATGATCGACGCCGCCTTCGCGCTCCTGTTCATGAAACTGAACATATGAGCGACACTTCGCCCCCGCCCCATGTCCCGCCGGAAGAGGTCGACGAGGCCACCCTCACCGACGACGAGCTGCTCGACACCGACGGCCCGGCGGTGGAGGTGCACGGCCTGGTCTCGGCCTTCGGCGACAACGTGGTGCACGACGGCCTCGACATCACCTGCAAGCGCGGCGAGGTGCTGGGCGTGGTCGGCGGCTCAGGCGCCGGCAAGTCGGTGCTGCTCAATACCATCATCGGCCTGCGGACGCCGCAGGCCGGAACGGTGCGGGTGTTCGGCCAGGACATCGAGCGCGCCTCGCGCCGGCGCTGGACGGCGATCGAGCGGCGTTGGGGCGTGCTGTTCCAGCAGGGCGCGCTGTTCTCGAACCTCACGGTGCGCGAGAACGTGGCGGCGCCGATGTTCGAGCACACCAACCTGCCCCGCAAAGAGATTTACGACCTCTCCGATCTGAAGATCGCGCTCGTGGGCCTGCCGGCCAACGCCGGCGACCTGAAGCCCGCGGAGCTGTCTGGCGGCATGCGCAAGCGCGCCGGCCTGGCGCGCGCCCTGGCGCTCGACCCCGAACTGCTGTTCCTCGACGAGCCCACCGCCGGCCTCGACCCGATCAGCGCGGCGGCCTTCGACGAGCTGATCAAGGACCTCAGCGACAGCCTCGACCTGACGGTGTTCATGATCACCCACGACCTCGACACCCTCTATGAGATCACCGATCGCGTCGCCGTGATCGCCGACAAGAAGGTGGTCGCCATCGCTCCGGTCCGGCAGCTGGAGCACAACAAACACCCCTGGATTCAGGAGTATTTCCTGGGACCCCGCGGCCGCGCCGCGGCTAAGGTGAAGACGGAAGCCTGATGGAAAAGAACGCCAACTACGCCCTCGTCGGCCTGTCCTCGCTGATCCTGTTCGTGGGATTGGTGGTCTTCGTCGTGTGGCTCGCCCGGGTCTCGTTCTCCCAGGAATACGACCTCTACGATATCGTCTTCGACGGGCCGGTCCGCGGCCTGAACCAGGGCGGCGAAGTCCATTTCAACGGCATCAAGGTGGGCGAGGTCACCAAGATCGCGCTCGACCGCACCAACCCCAGCCGGGTGATCGCCCGCGCTCGCGTCACCTCCGACGTGCCGATCCGCGTCGACAGCTACGCCACCCTGGAGCCGCAGGGCATCACCGGCGTGAACTACGTCCAGATCACCGCCGGCACGGCGTCGAAGCCGCTCTTGAAAGTGGTCGAGAAGGCGAAGTGCCAAAGCAACGGCCTCAGCGCCTGCATCCCGATCCTGCGGAGCCAGCGCAGCGCCTTGTCCGACCTGCTTGAGGGCGGCGGCACGGTGCTGACCCGGACCATCGAGGCGCTGGACCGGGTGAACCGCGTGCTTTCCGACAAGAACATCCAGACCTTCGGGGCAGCGCTGTCCGACGCCCAGGCGGTGACCGCCGAGGTCCGCGAGCGCAAGGAGGTCATCGCCGACGCGCAGAAGCTCATCCAGGACCTGGACACCGCCACCCAGCACGCCGACGGCATCCTGGTCTCGACCCAGGGGCTCGTCGACGGCGACGCCAAGCGCAGCCTGAAGAACATCGCCGACGCCGCCGACGAGGCCAAGCAGACCGCCCATGACCTGCGCGGCATGGTCGACAAGCTGCAGGGCCCGACCGCCGACTTCGCCAACAACGGCCTGCCACAGATCACCAGCGCGATCGTCGAACTGCAGAAGGCCGCCGAGTCGCTGCAGCGCCTGGTCAACGAGATCCAACGCAGCCCGTCGGGCGCCCTGGGCAAGGGACCGTCCGAAGAAGTGAAGGTGAAGCCATGATCCGCCGCATCCTCGCCCTCGCCGTCGTCGGCGTTTGCGCCCTGGCTCTCAGCGGCTGCATCTCGCTGCTGCCGAAGAGCAAGGTCTCGCAGATGTATCGGTTCGGGCCCACGCCCGCCGCCGCGCCGGCGGCGCAGACGGGAAACGTCGCGGTCTTCCGGACCAACGGCGACTTCCAGGAGGAGGCGGCCGACGACCGCATCCTGACCGTCAGCGGCGGCAAGGCGGCCTATGTCGCCGAGGCGCGGTGGGTGGCCCCGGCCCAGGTGCTGTTCGACCAGGCGGTCGCCAACGCCTTCGACGCCAGCCCGGTGCGCCTGATCGCCCGCGGACAGCAGGGCCGCGCGGCCTATGCGCTTCGGCTGGACGTGCGCACCTTCGAGGCGAGCTATGACGCCGGAAAGGACGCGCCGACCATCGTGGTGCACATCCACGCCGCGCTCACCAAGGCCGACCAGTCGGGCGTCGGCGAGCAGGACTTCGAGGCCCGTGTCCCGGCATCGGACAACCGCGTCGGCGCCATCGTCGCGGCGTTCGACGCGGCGTCGAAGGACGTGATCGGCAAGCTGGTCGCCTGGACCGAGACGAAGGCGACCTAGGCTTCGAGCCCCGCCTGACGTTTGGCGGCGGTGACGGTGTTCTGCAGCAGGACCGCGACGGTCATCAGGCCGACGCCGCCGGGCACCGGGGTGATCGAGCCGGCGACCTGGCTGGCGGATTTGAAATCCACGTCGCCAACCACCTTGGTGCGGCCCTCGGCGGCTTTGATCGGATCGTCGAAGGGCACGCGGTTGATGCCGACGTCGATCACTGCCGCGCCCGGCTTGATCCAGTCGGCCTTGATCATCCGCGGGCGGCCCACCGCGGCCACCAGGATATCGGCCTCGCGGCAGACCGCCGGCAGGTCGGCGGTGCGCGAGTGGGCTATGGTCACCGTGCAGTCGGCCTGTAGCAGCAGCTGCGCCACCGGCCGGCCCACCAGCATCGAGCGTCCCACCACCACGGCGCGCTTGCCGCTGAGGTCGCCCAGGGTCTCGCGCAGGAGGATCAGGCAGCCCATCGGCGTGCAGGGGTAGAGCCCGGGCAGACCGCTCGCCAGGCGCCCGGCGCTGATCATGGTCAGGCCGTCGACGTCCTTCTCCGGGTTCAGGATTGCCAGCACGGCCCGCTCGTCGAGATGCTTGGGCAGCGGCAACTGGACCAGGATGCCGTGGATCAGCGGATCCCGGTTGAGGTCCTCCACCAAGGCCAGGAGCTGGTCCTGGGTGGTGTCCTCCGGCAGGCGGTGGGTCACCGAATGCATGCCGGCGGCCAGGGAGTGCTCGCCCTTGGAGCGGACGTAGATCTGGCTGGCGGGATCATCGCCGACCAGCACCACCGCCAGGCCCGGCTGGATGCCGTGGTTGGCCTTCAGCTCCGCCACCTGGATCGCCACGTCGGCCCGCAGGCGCTCGGCATAGATTTTGCCGTCGATCAGCTTGGCGGTGGACTCAGGCATCAGCGGCTCCGGGATTTCGCGCTCCGACTAGCCGCTTGGGGCGCCTAGCGCAAATCCCGCCCGCGGCGCAGCCACATCGCCACCGCCCAGACGTGGGAGTCACGGTCCAGGCGGACCAGCGCCTCGTGCGGCGTCATCCATTCCAGGGCGTGGTCATCCTCGATCTTCAGGTGCGGCGCCGCGGCCTCCAGCCGGGCGGCGAAGAAAACCCCGCGGGTGTTGACGCTCGACCCGTCCTCGTTGGTGAAAAAGTGATCGGCGCGGGCGACCTCGCCTTCGACGGCCACCGCCAATCCAACTTCCTCACCGCATTCACGGATCGCGGCCTGCTGCGGCGTCTCGCCCGGATCGATTCCGCCGCCCGGCAGGTCGAGACGACCGCCGCCGCCTTCGAAGGTGACGCGCGCCATGGCGATCCGGCCGTCGCGCTCAACGATCACGAAGGCCGCCGGCCGGTCCGGATAAGACCGCCCGGGTTCAGGTTCGCCGAACTGCGGAATGGTCATCAGTCGATCGCGTAGAAGGCGTTGTAGGGATCGACCTTACCCGAGAGGATGTCGGCCAGCGGCACGGGCCGCCAGCCCACGGTCTGACTGTCGGCGCCGCGCCAGGCCATGACGATCATGTCGCGCAGCTCCGAGGCGCCGATGGCGATCTGCCGGGTGGCGAAGGCCGCGCCGCGCGGATCGCCGGGCTTCATGCCGCCGGCCTTCTCCAACTCATAGAGCGGAACCGCCTGGGCGCCGGTTGCGGCGAGATAGGCGCCGACGAGCTGGATATCGACCCCGCCGTCGGCGGCGCGCAGCGGCGTCATCGCCTTGTCCACGTCGGCCTGGGTGACCGACTGGCGCACCAGGGCGCCCTCGAAGTCGGCGTGCGTCGTCCTGGACGTGGAATAGCCGCCGGGGTTCGGATAGTCGCCCCAGCCGTTGAAATGGATGGAGACGTGCAGCGGCTGGCTGCCGTCGCCGACGAAGTGCGACAGGTAGCCGATGT
Organism: Phenylobacterium sp.; assembly: GCF_036264965.1. Taxonomy (GTDB): domain Bacteria; phylum Pseudomonadota; class Alphaproteobacteria; order Caulobacterales; family Caulobacteraceae; genus Phenylobacterium. The sequence goes on along the minus strand of NZ_DATAPY010000042.1, from coordinate 65,047 downwards.
CGATCAGGACCTGTTTTTCGCGCCGCGCCTTGTCGGCGACAAAGAAGGCCTTGTGCTCCGCCCAGGCCGGATTGGACGCCGCGAAATTCAGCGCCTTCCAGTAGGCGAAATCCTGCATAACTTGCTGATAATATTCCAGAATGCTGTAAGGCAGATAGCCGGCCTTCCAGCTATCCGTTCCGGCCGCCTGCAGGGCCTTTTCGTAGTCCTGGCGGGTCGTTGGCAGGGCCGTGACCTTGGGGCCGCCTAACACGGTCCCGTCGTCACTGAGATCCAGGAAGTGGCCCTGGTCGCGGTCGCTGTCGAAGGCCTTGCCGGCGCGCTTGATGCGGTCCGGCTCGCGGCTGTACTCGCCGACGTCGACGATCGCCTGCGGGGCCTTCAGGAAGGCCGGCAACTCGGCCGGCAGGGCCTGCATCGCCGCGACCCCGATCATCCGGTGGCCGGAACCGCCCCAGGCGAAGACCGCGCCGGGCGCGGCGATGACGAGGGCTGCGACGGCGGCGATCAGGGGACGTTTCATGGCCTCCGGTTTGTCGGCTCGCTTCCCCAAAGGCAAGAGCCGATCAGGCGATGTCCAGCGCCGCCTCCACCCGGGCGATCCAGGCCTCGATGCGGGGATAGGCCGCCAGGTCGAAGCCGCCGTCACCGGCCTCCCGCGTGTAGGCGACCAGGGCCACGTCGGCGAGGCTGACCGCCGGCCCCGCCAGGAACGGCGAGGCCGCCAGCCCGTCCTCCATGCGCTGCAGCGCGCCCCAGCCGCGCTCCACCAGGCGCGGCTCCAGGTCGGCTATCGGCTTGCCCAGGAAACGCACCTGGAAGCGGGCCACGGCGATATAGGGCTCGTGGCTGTACTGCTCCCAGAACATCCATTCGAGCATCTTGGCGCGCTGATAGGCGTCGGCCGGGATCAGGGCCGAGCCCTCCGCCAAGTGCAGGATGATGGCGTTCGACTGGGCCAGGGCGCGGCCGTCATCGAGGATCACGGCCGGAACTTGCCCCGCCGGATTCAGCGCCAGGAACTCCGCAGTGCGGCTCTCCGACTTCAGGACGCTGGTCTCGATCCAGCTGTAGGAAAGGCCCAACGAGTCGGCGACCCACTTCACCTTCAGGCAGTTGCCGGAGATGGAATCCCCATAGATTTTCATGACGTGCGCCCCCTGATCGCGGCGCGGATAAAGCGGCTATCCGTCTCGGCGCGCAAGCGATGTCGGCTTACGTCGCCTGTTAGAGTTACTGACAGGCTACGAGGCCGTACCCCGCTTGGGGTTGGCAGCCCAGCTCAGTCCGGCTAGGTTCGCCATCGCACCAGTTCAACGACGAAGGAGGACGCCGTCTTGCGACGCCGCCTCGCCGCCCTGGCAATCTTGCCCCTGATTTTCCTCTCCTCCACCGCCCAGGCTGCGCCTGCGGATCCGGTCGGCGACCTGATCATGTCGGTGGTCACCGGCGCCCTGCCCTCCGGTCCCGGCTGGAATCTGAAGGCGACGCTCTATCATGCCGGGGCCAAGGGCGTCGGCGCGCTGGACGCCCTGGGCTGCAAGGTCGTGGCCATGCGCACGGTCGCCGTGGACAAGAACCTGATCCCCAAGCGCAGCGTGCTGTTCATCAAGGAAACCGTCGGCCTGAAGATGCCCGACGGCAGCGTGCATGACGGCTACTGGTACGCTTCCGACGCCGGTAGCGCGATCAAGGGCCCGCGCATCGACCTCTACACCGGCAAGAACGCCGGCTCGATGGGCCCGGTCCGCAGCCTGAACCTGTCCAGCCTCACCGCCGTCAAGGTCGGCGACTTCCAAGGCTGCCCCCCGGGCTAGAGCTCCGGCCCGCCCGACACATCTCCCCGGACTGCGGCCCCGCCATTCTTGGCACTATTCAGCATGTCTGGAGAACCCCTTGATCGAAAAGCCGAATTTCTTCGTCTTCACCGGCGGCCCGGGGGTCGGCAAGACCACCCTTATCCGCCACCTCGAAAGCCGGGGTGAGCGGGTCGTCGAAGAGACGCACCGGGCGGTCATCGCCGAGCAGGCCGCCGCGGGCGGGCGGGCCACGCCCTGGGACCACCACGCGACCTACTGCGAGCTGTGCGTGCGGCGCGACATCGCCAAGTTCGACGCGCTGGCCCATGAGACGGCCCGCGTCTTCTTCGACCGCAGCATTCTCGACGGATTCGACGCCAGATGGGACGCGCCGGCCGAGCTGATCGGCGCCGCGCAGATGCGCCGGTACAACGCCCGGGTCTTCGTCTTCCCGCCGTGGCGCGAGATCTACGAGACGGACGCCGAGCGCCGCCAAGACTGGGCCGAGGCGGAGGCCACGTTCGGGCGCATCCTGCGCGGGCTGCAGCGTTTCGGCTATGAGCCGCTGATCGTGCCGACGGGCGCCGTCGAGGCCCGCGCCGCCTTCGTGCTGGGCCACGCCTTGCAGGCCGGCCCGAGTCCGCCCTAGGGTCCGCTGCCTTCCCTTCCAGACGGACGCCCAAACGATGCTGAACCGCCGCGCCATGCTCCTTTCCACCGGCGCCGCGGCGGCGGCCGTGGGGCTCGCGCCCCGGGCCCTGGCAGCCGGCGATCCGCAGCTTTCGGCCCTGTTCGACGCCTTCTTCAAGGAGGGCCTGCAGCAGCGCCCGGAAAGCGCCACCCAGCTCGGTCTCGACAAGGGCGCCAACGCCGGCCTGAAAGGCAGGCTCGACGACGGATCGAGCGCCGGCCGCGCCGCCGCCAAGGCGCTGAACGCCGACCAGCTTCGCCGCCTGCAGGCTGTCGATCGGACCAGGCTCACCGGCCCTGACCGGCTGAACTATGACGTGGTGCTCTATACGCGCCAGTCAACCGCCCGCACCCAGGGCTTCGATTTCGGGGGTTCGGCCTTCAGCCCGTCGACCTATGTGCTGAGCCAGCTCACCGGCGCCTACCAGTCGACGCCCGACTTCCTCGACACCAAGCACACCATTGCCACGGCGGAAGACGCCGACGCCTATCTGTCGCGCCTGTCGGCCTTCGGCGACCAGCTGAACGCCGACACCGACCGGCTGCGCCACGACGTCGGCCTGGGCATCACGCCGCCGGACTTCATCCTCGACCTGACCCTCGACCAGATGGGCAAGACCGTGCTGCCGGCCGACAGGGCGCTGGTGGTCACCTCCATCGCCCGCCGGGCCTCGGACAAGGGCCTGGGCGACCGCTACGGCAGGGATGCGGCGAAGATCTACAGCGAGAAGGTCCTGCCGGCCCTGGAACGCCAGCTGGCGGCCACCAAGGCCTTGCGGGCCGGCGCCGTCCACGACGCCGGCGTCTGGCGCTTCAAGGAAGGGCCCGCCTTCTATGAGGCCGCCCTGCATTCCACGACGACGACCCGGTATTCGCCGGACGAAGTGCACAAGATCGGCCTGGAACAGGGCAAGGAGATCTCGGCGCGGATCGACGGCCTCCTGAAGAAGGAGGGCCTGACGCAGGGCTCGATCGCCGAGCGGATCAAGCACCTCTACGCCGACCCCAAGCAGCTGTTCCCCAACACCGACGCCGGCAAGGTCGAGGCCATCGCCTACTGCAACCGCCGCCTGGACGAGATCCGCCCGCGGCTGCCCAGCGTCTTCAAGCGCGTCCCGCCCTACAAGTTCGAGGTCCGCCGGGTGCCGATCCAGACCGAGGCCGGCGCGGCCTCGGCCTTCAGCCAGGGCCCGGCCATCGACGGCTCACGGCCGGGCATCGTCTATTTCAACCTGCACGACAGCGCCGAGTGGCCCAGGTTCTGCCTCTCGACCACCATCTTCCACGAGGGCCTGCCGGGGCATCAGCTGGAGGGCGGACTGGCGCTCTCCAACACCGACCTGCCGCTGATCCGCAAGTCCACCGGCTTCTCCGGCTATGGCGAAGGCTGGGCGCTCTACGCCGAGCAGCTGGCCGACGAGATCGGCATGTACGACGACGACCCACTGGGCCGCATCGGCTACCTGAAGTTCCAGCTGTTCCGCGCGAACCGCTGCGTGGTCGACACCGGCATCCACCACATGCGCTGGAGCCGCGAGCAGGCGATCGCCCGCTTCGTCGAGAACGAGGGTGAGGCCCCCGGCTTCGCGGCTCGCGAGGTCGAACGCTATTGCGCCACGCCGGGACAGGCCTGTTCCTACAAGCTCGGCCACACCACCATCGTGAACCTGCGCGGCCGCGCCAAGGCGGCGCTGGGTGGCAAATTCGACATCAAGGATTTCCACGAGGCCGTGCTGTCCTGCGGCCGCGTGCCGCTCGACATCCTCGACCAGGTCGGCGCCGACTGGATCGCCGCGCGCAAGGCCGCTTAGGAACGGTTTGCGCCGGCTTCGGACGCGTCGCGAAGACGCCGTCAGGTCTCGACGAAGGCGCGCTCGAGGACGAAGTCGCCGGGGCTGGCGATGGAGCCTTCCTCGTAGCCGAGGTCCAGCAGTTGCTGCTTCAGGTCGGCCAGCACCGAGGGGCCGCCGCAGAGCATCACCCGGTCCACGGCCCGATCGAACGGCGGCGTCCCCAGATCGCGGAACAGCTGGCCCGAGGCGATCAGGTCGGTGATCCGGCCCTCAGTCTTGAACGGCTCGCGGGTGACGGTGGGATAGTATTTGAGCTTCGGTCCGATCAGCTCGCCCAGGATCTCGTCCTCGGCCAAGGCGCCGGACAAGAGCTCGCGATAATTCAGATCGGCGACTTCGCGCACCGTGTGGGTGACGATCACCTCGTCGAAGCGTTCGTAGACGTCCGGATCTCGGGCCAGCGACAGCCAGGGGGCCAGCCCCGTGCCGGTGCCCAGCATGTAGAGCCGCTTGCCTGGGCGCAGGCCGTCCAGCACCAGGGTGCCGGTGGGCTTGCGGCCGATCAGCACCTGGTCGCCGACCTGGATCTTCTGCAGGCGCGAGGTTAGCGGGCCGTCCGGGACCTTGATCGAATAGAACTCCAGCTCCTCGTGCCAGGACGGCGAGGCGATGGAATAGGCGCGGACCAGCGGCTTTCCGTCCTCCTTCTCCAGCCCGACCATGACGAACTGCCCGCTGGAGAAGCGCAGGCCCGGATCGCGGGTCGTGCGGAACGAGAACAGGCTCTCAGTCCAATGCTGGACCCAGGTCACGGTCTCGACAAAGAAGGCGCCGCCGGCTTTCACAGGAGCCGCCACGGGCGCGAGGGAAACGTCATTCATCGGGGTGTCTACGCTCTCTCAGGTCCGCGTCAAATATCGCCGCCGACATTGGCCACCGCACCAGGCGCGCGCGCGACATGGATGCCGCACTCGGTCTTGTCCTCCCCGGCCCAGCGGCCGGCGCGGACATCCTGGCCGTCCTCCACCGGCTTCGTGCAGGGCCAGCAACCGATCGAGGGGAAGCCCTGCGCCACCAGCGGATGAGCTGGCAGATCGTATTCCGCCGCGTAGGCGTCAAGGTCTTCCCTGCCCCAATTGGCCAGGGGATTGAATTTCACCTGGTGGTCGGCCTCCTCGACCACCGGCAGCGACAGGCGCGCGCCGCCGTGGAAGCGCTTGCGCCCGGTGATCCAGCCGTCGAAGTCGGCCAGGGCGCGATCCAGTGGCAGCACCTTGCGCACGTGGCAGCAGGCGTCGGTGTCAGTCTGCCAGAGCTTGGCCTCAGGGTCGGCGGTGGCCAGGTCGTGGTAGTTGGGGCGCAGGTCGCGCACGTCGATCAGACCGAGCTTCGCCGCCAGTTGCCGACGGTAGTCGAGCGTCTGGCCGAACAGCATGCCAGTGTCCAGGAACAGCACCGGCATGTCCGGCTTCACCTTGGAGACCAGGTGCAGCAGCACCGCCGATTCCGCCCCGAAGGACGAGACCAGGGCCAGCCTGTCGCCGAAGGTCGCCACCGCCTCCTCGATGACCGTGCGCGGGTGCGCGTGGCGCAACTCGGCGTCCAGGCGCGGGGCCAGCGCCAGGTAGCGGTCGGAAATATCGTAGGCCAAGCTCATCCTCCCCGCGCCTCATAGGCGGCGGGACGGCCGTCGCTGGCGCGCTGGTAGACGTGACGGAAGCGGTGGGTGGCCCTCTCCCACGCCTCCACGGTCGAGCCATCCGCCGGCTCGAAGGCGTCAAAGCCGCAGCGGACCATGTAGCCCGCCTGCTCGCGCAGCACGTCGCCCACGGCGCGCACCTCGCCCTTGTATTGGAACCGTTCGCGCAGCAGCCGCGCGGAGGTGTAGGCTCGCCCGTCGCCGAATTTCGGGAAGGCCAGCGCCACGACCGCGATCTCCGGAAGGTCGTAGGCCAGGGCCTCGATCTCCTCGTCGCTTTCCAGCCGCACGCCCACCTGGCGGCCCTCGCCCAGCAGGCTCTCGCCCTCAGCCTGGAAGCGGGTCAGCGAGACGATCACGTCGCCGGGCGGGATCGCCTGGTCGTCGGCGACGGCGGTGAAGGGATCCTCGGCGAGCACGAAGGCGCCGTTCCCATCTTCAGTTCTGGCGAGGCTAATGAACGTCGGCATAGACGGCCTCCTTGAAGGGGGCGACGCCGGTGCGCCGGAAGGTGTCGAGGAAGCGCTCTGCGCCCTGGCGCTCGCGCAGGTAGACGTCCACCAGGGTGTCCACCGCCTCGGCGACCCTGTCGTAGGGCAGAGCCGGGCCCAGGGCCTGGCCGACGCCGGCGTCTTCCGCCGCCGAGCCGCCGAGGGTGAGCTGGTAGAACTCCTCGCCCTTCTTATCGACGCCCAGGATGCCGATGTGGCCGACGTGGTGGTGGCCACAGGCGTTGATGCAGCCGCTGATCTTGATCTTCAGCTCGCCGACCCGCTCGGCGCGCTCGGCGTCGGCGAATTTCTCCGCGATGTTCTGGGCCACCGAGATCGAGCGCGCATTGGCCAGCGCGCAGTAGTCCAGGCCCGGGCAGGCGATGATGTCGCTGACCAGGTTCATGTTGGCCGTGGCGAGGCCCGCCTCGGCCAGCGCCGCCCAGACCTGCGGAACATCGTCCAGTCTCACGTGCGGGAGGACCAGGTTCTGCTCGTGGGTGACCCGGATCTCGTCCTGGCCGAAGCGCTCGGCGAGGTCGGCGACCACGTCCATCTGCTCGGCGGTTGCATCGCCCGGCGTCTGGCCGATGGCCTTCAGCGAGATCTCGACGATGGAATAGCCGGCGACCTTGTGCGGCTTCAGGTTGTTGCGCGCGAAGCGGGCGAAGGCCGGGCTCTTGACCTTGGCGGCCTCGAAGGCCTCCGACACCGCCGGCAGGGCCTCGAAGCTGGTGGGGGCGAAGGCGCCGCGGATACGCGCGAGCTCGGTGTCAGGCAGGTCGGCCGACGTTCCGATCTTCTCCCACTCGGCCTCGACCTGGCTCGCGAATTCGTCGCGGCCGAGCGCGGCCACCAGGATCTTGATGCGCGCCTTGTGGATGTTGTCGCGCCGGCCGTGGCGATTGTAGACCCTCAGGATCGCCTCCAGGTACGAGAACAGGCGCTGCGCGGGCAGGAACTGGCGGACGGTGGGTGCGATATGCGGCAGCCGGCCGAGGCCGCCGCCGACCATCACCTCGAAGCCCAGCACGCCGTCGCGGGCGCGCTTCAGGTTCAGGCCGATGTCGTGGGTCTTGGCCGCCGTCCGGTCCTTGGCGGCGGCGGTGACGGCGATCTTGAACTTGCGCGGCAGCCAGTTGAACTCCGGATGCACCGTCGACCACTGCCGGATGGCCTCGGCCCAGACGCGCGGATCGTCGATCTCCTCGGCCGTCGCCCCGGCGTAGGGATCGGCGGTGACGTTGCGGATGCAGTTCCCGGAGGTCTGGATGGCGTGCATGTCGACGCTGGCCAGGGCGTCTAGGATGTCCGGCGCGTCGGCCAGCTTGATCCAGTGGAACTGCAGGTTGGTGCGCGTCGTGAAGTGGCCGTAGCCCTTGTCGTAGGTGCGCCCGATCCAGGCCAGCTTGCGAAGTTGCGTCGGGTTCAGCGAGCCATAGGGTATGGCGACGCGCAGCATGTAGGCGTGCAGCTGCAGATAGAGGCCGTTCCGAAGCCGCAGAGGCTTGAACTGGTCTTCCGACAGCTCCCCGGCCAGGCGGCGAGCGACCTGGCCGCGGAACTCGGCGCTGCGGTCGGCCAGCATGTCCTTGTCGATCTGGTCGTAGCGGTACATGGCGGCCTCTACTTGCGCTTGATCAGGTCGACGCGGCCGGTGGAGCGGGCCGCGCCGTGGGCGAGCTGCAGGGCTTCGATGGCGGCGCCGCCATGTTCCTGCTTACCGTGGTTCAGATTGGTCGGGCCGAGCGCGCGGATGCGCTCGCGGTAGCTGACGGGCGCCCAGAGGCCCTGCGACTGGGTCAGGTCGATCAGATAGGGCTCGACCACGACCGTCGGCTGGTTCTTGCCGTGGGCCTCGGCGGCCTCCCCAGCCGGATCGTCGTCGGCGAACAGCTCAGCCTGGCCGAATTGCTCCACCCACTGGCCCTCGCGCCAGAACACGACCTCGCCGTCGATCAGGCGGTTGGCGGTGAGGGCCTTCATGCCCGCGCCTCCCGCAGGAGGGCCTGCAGTTGGGTGGGCTCATGAGCTTGCGCCAACGCCATGGCCTCGCCGACGATCAACAGCGCCGGCCCGGTCAGGCCCGAGGCCGCTTCGGCCAGGCCGGAGAGCGTGGTGACGATGCGGCGCTCGTCGGCGCGGCTGGCGTTTTCGACGATCAGGGCCGGGGTCGAGCCGGCGCGGCCCGCCGCCGTCAGACGGGCGGCGATCAGGGCGGCTTGCGACAGGCCCATGTAGATCACCACCGTCTGGTTGGCGCGGGCGAGGCTCGCCCAGTCCAGGTCCGGCTCAGCGCCGCCCGAAGCGTGACCGGTGACGAAGGTCACCGCCTGCGCCGAACCGCGGTGGGTGAGCGGCGCGCCGGCGTTGGCGCTGGCCGCCAGGGCCGCGGTCACGCCGGGGACGATATGGCACTCGACGCCTGCCGCGCGGCAGGCTTCCAGCTCCTCGCCGCCGCGGCCGAAGACAAAGGGGTCGCCGCCCTTCAGCCGCACCACCGTCAGGCCTTCGAGGCCGAAGGCCACCAGTATGCGGTTGATCTCGTCCTGGCTGTAGGAATGGCGCGACTTGCGCTTGGCGACCGAGATGCGCTGCGCCGCCGCCGGGGCAAGCGCCAGGATCTCATCGGAGACCAGGCCGTCGTGCACCACGACGTCGGCACTCTGCAGCACTTTCAACGCCTTGATGGTCAGAAGGTCGGGGTCGCCGGGGCCCGCGCCCACCAGCCAGACGACGCCGGCCTGGCGCCGACTCTTGCCGTCCAGCACCACCAGGCCGCTTGGGCGTCGTCCAGGTTGCCGTTGCGCCATGGATTAGGTTCTCTAATAAGCTTCGCCTACAAACCGGAACGGGACGGACCGAAGCCCGCCCCGCCGATATCCACCGATGAAAAGGGCCGAGACACCGGCGGACGCTTGCAAATAGGTGACGGGCCTCCCAATTCGCAAGCCAAGGACTTCTGCCCGGGCTGTCAGGAATTCTATGGAAAGACCAGTGGAACGAAGGCGTCTGCCGCCGCTGAACGCGCTCCGCGCCTTCGAGGCGGCCGCGCGCCACCTGAACTTCAGCCGCGCCGCCGACGAGCTGTCGGTGACGCCGGGCGCGGTGAGCCAGCAGATCCAGAACCTGGAAGACTACGTCGGCGCGGCGCTGTTCAAGCGCACGCCCAAGGGTCTGTTGCTGACCGATGCGGCCCAGACCGCCCTGCCCGCCCTGCGCGAAGCCTTTGACCGCCTGGCCGAGGCAGCCTCGCTGCTCACCGCCGCCGTCGATGGCCGCCGCCTGACCCTGACCGCGCCACCGTCCTTCGCGGCCAAGTGGCTGGTGCCGCGGCTGGGCGCCTTCGAACAGGCCCATCCGCAGGTCGACGTCTGGCTCTCGGCGGCTATCGAGCTCGTGGACCTGCAGGCCGGTGAGGTGGACGTCGCGATCCGCTACGGCGCCGGCCGATATCCGGGCCTGGAGGTCACGCGCCTGTTCTCCGAGACCGTGATCCCGGTGGCCAGCCCCGATCACCTGGCCGCCAAGCCGCTGGATACGCCCGCCGACCTCGCCAACCACATCCTGCTGCACGACGGATCGCCGGACCTCGACGACAGCTGCCCCGACTGGTCCATGTGGCTGGCCGCGCGGGGGCTGAAGACCATCGACGGCATGCGCGGGCCGCGCTTCAACCAGTCCAGCCTGGTGATCGAGGCGGCGGTCAACGGCCGCGGCGTCGCACTGGCCAAACGCACCCTGGCCCAGGCCGATCTGGAGGCCGGACGCCTGGTCGCCCCGCTGCAGATCGCCACCGCCGTGGACTTCGCCTATTACCTCGTCCATCCGAAGGCCAAGGGCCGGCTGCCACAGGTGAAGGCCTTCGTCAGCTGGATCGAGGCCCAGGCCGAGGCCCACCAGGCCGCCCTGCTCGCCATCGATAACGGCGCCGGCATCTAACCAGACGAGTTCAGTATGGATTTCTCGACCGACCCGCGGCCCGCGCCCGCCGATTGCAGCACCATGGCGGAGGTCCGCGTCGGCGTGGACGCGCTCGACCGGCTGCTGGTCGCCGTCCTGGCCGAGCGGCAGCGGTACATGGACGCCGCCGCGCGCATCAAGACCGACCGCGCCGCCGTGCGCGACAGCGCCCGCATCGAGGACGTGGTCGCCAAGGTGAAGGCCGCCGCCCGCGCGGCCGGCCTGTCGGAAGAGATCGCCGAGCCCGTCTGGCGCACCCTCATCGAGGGCTGCATCGCCTACGAATTCGGCGTCTGGGACGCACGGCGCCAAACCGTCTGAACGATACTGAAGTCCATACTTGACTAAGATCGTCTGCGTCTAGATAGTGAAGTCCATACTTCATTGTCAGCGCAGGAGGCGCTCATGACCCGTTCGCCCGTCGTCCACGACACCTTCATCATCGACCGCACCTATCCGGCCTCGGCCGAGCGGGTGTTCGGCTACCTTTCCGACCCGGCCAAGAAGCGGCGCTGGTACGCCGATGTCGGAGACCACCAGGTCGACGTCTTTGAGCAGGATTTCCGCGAGGGCGGAGCCGAGCGCAGCAGCTATCGTCTGGGCGACAAGACGCCGTTCCCCGGCCTGGTGATGGCCAATGAGGGCCGGTTCGAGGACATCGTGCCGAACATCCGCATCGTCATATCCACCAGCATGATGTTTGGCGGACGGCGGATCTCGACCTCGCTGATCACCTTCGAGCTGATCAGCCAGGGCGCGGAGACGCAGGTCGTCCTGACCCACCAGGCCTGCTTCTACGAGGGCGCCGACGGGCCTGAAATGCGCAAGGGCGGCTGGGTCGCGCTGCTCGACAGCCTGGGCCGGGCGATGGCCGACTAGGATGACGCCCGCCCTCGCCTCTCCGGACATCGGCCGCGTGTTCCACGCTCTCGGCGACCCGACACGCCGGGCGATCCTCGACCGGCTGGTCGAGGGCCCGTCGTCCGTCTCGCGCCTGGCCGAACCGCTAGGTGTCACGGTCACAGCGATCGGCCAACACCTGCAGGTTCTGGAGGAGACGGGCTTCGTGCGTACCCGTAAGCTCGGCCGCGTGCGCAGTTGCAGCCTCGACCTCGCCGGTTTCCGCACGGTCGAACAATGGGCCGCCGATCACCGCGCGCTCTGGACCGGGCGGATGGATCGCCTCGGCGACCTGCTGGCCGAGGACGACGACGGCTAAAGAGGCGACCGCGCTAGCCGGCGCGCGCCAGATAGCCGCCGATCTCCGCGACCGCCGCATCGAGGGCGCCCCTCACCTCGCCGAGCGCGCCCTCGCCTTCGGCCTCGGCTCGGGCACAGGCGTCGCCGAGCGCGACAGCGCCGACGCCGCGCGCCGCGCCCTTGATGGTGTGCGCCACGTCGCGCCAGCCCGGGTCGGCCGCGTCGAGCGATCCGGCCCACAGCTGGGCCTGCTGGCGGAACAGGGTCAGGACCTCGCGAACCACCTGCCGGTCGCCCGCTGCGAAGTCCTCCAGATAGGCGAAATCCACTGCGCCGTCAGAGCCTTGCGCCGTCACCTTAGCCCCCTCAAACCACAGCCTCCGGACGCGCCTTGCCAAGGCCGCGTTTTCGCGTATTTTCCGCGCCCTCGCCACCGGGGCTCGATACTGCCTCAGTTTCAGATCCGGTGCGACGGCGGGTGCTTAGCTCAGTTGGTAGAGCAGCTGACTCTTAATCAGCGGGTCGTGGGTTCGAATCCCCCAGCACCCACCATTCTTTCAAAGACTTAGCGGAAATCGAACACAGCGAAATCCCCTCCGGGGACACGGATGGGGACACAACATGTAGTCGCGTGTCCCCGCCCCTTCGAAATGTCGTTTTTAGGGGTTGGCGTGCTTTCGGAGTCACAACCTTAGGCGGGCGAGGGATGTCCAGATTTCCAGTCATGACCGTCATGCCGGGACTTCGGCCGGTCGCATTCAACAGCGGCAGCTTTTTAGACCGCCACGGCGCGGCGCGGCAGATCACCTTTGAATTCTTCCCAGGCCCGGTCCTGCACCTGAGGGTCGATGACGGGACGATGTGCCAGTTCGCCCCTTGGGACGACTTCCCGCGCTTTTGGAGCGCGACCGGCATCATGGTCACAGCACAAGGAGCCGGCGTTGCCCCGGCGATCTATGCCTTTGTCCGTGACCTCCTTGCGCCATGGGGCGCAATGATCGCGCCATCCGAGAAACTGACCGAAAATGGTCGCACGCTCTGGCGGTTACTTGATCCCAAGATCGAGATGGAATTCGTGGAAGCGGAAGGATGCTACCGCCCCGATCTGACAGGACTCGCGCCGCCGCAGCCGCCCCCACCGCCCCCACCGCCGGCTGCGGTGTGAGCGACGATCTTCGATCAGGTCAGCGAAGCTGAATGGCAGAGCTTTCTTGATTCGCCGGGAGCCACCGAATCGGCCAAGCTTCGTGCCCCCATGCAACAGTCAACCCGTCCAATCGTTGGGATGATCGCCGGTCTCGCAACCGCCTGTGCGGCGTCGCAAGGCATTGCCGCGCCGACCGCCACGACACCCGCACCGGACAAGATCGAAGTGTTCAAACAGATCGAGGCCGTGGCTGGTCAAATCTGCAAGAGCCCCGAGATGTTCGGCTCTACTCGCGCGGTCGATGGGCAGTTGTCAGGCCGGCTCAAGGTATCGACGCAGCTTCGGTGACGGGCGTCATCCTCGTCTAATCTGTCTTCCACGAAGACCCGGCAGGAGTCGAACTGCCCAGGACGGCAGGCCAATTCCGTCACATGATACCAACAAAGACGCCAACAAGCTCCCAGCTTCTGAACGTCTTGGGCGGCTCTCGTCGATCCGCGCCACTATTCCGGCGACTGATCGCCTAGAGCTTCAGTCTAGCTTTAGACAACGACCGCGCTTGGGGTCTCATGACCGCCGGGATGGCGGATGACGGGGTTCACATGGCCTTCTGATTACAGACATTGACGTGCGACCCCCCGGTGCGACATATGAACGATCAATCATTCGTTTGACGTGAGCGCGGGTGAAATTCCATGTGGAGTGATGGTCTTCGCGACGAAAGGCTTAGCCGCGCCGCGAACGGCGGTGCCCGGGACGGGTCGAGATTTCCGTGAACTCGAAGGCCGCGCCCGGATCGTCTTTGGCGCCACGGTCGGCGGACGCGCCGCGGTTTGCCGCCCTGGCGGCGCAGGACACAGCACCCTTCGACTGGACACGTGTCAGCACACATCTGGCCGGGGAGGGAATGAGTCTCGACCTGACGGTCGCCCCGCGGAGGTTTGCCGGCGGGCTCGCCAACCTGAACTACCTGATCTGGCTGGATGGAGCCTGGGCGGTCCTGCGGCGCGCGCCGAACGGCCCCCTGCCCCGGGGCGCCAACGACATGGTTCGCGAGCATCGCGTGCTCTCGTCCCTCTGGCGCGCGTTCCCCTTGGCGCCGCGCAGCATCCATCTTTGCGCCGATCCATCCGTGGCCGGGACGCCGTTCCAAATCCTGGAATATAGAGACGGGGCGATCCTGCGGGGCGCCGAGGTGTCGCCCCTGCCCGACACGGCCACAACGGGCGCGCGCCTCTCGGCGATGATGATCGACACCCTTGCTGCTGTTCACGCCGCGCCACTCGCCTCCGTCGGCCTGAACGATCTCGGGCGACCGACGGGTTTCGTGCGCCGTACGGCCGAAGGTTGGATCGCCCGGGCGTTCGCCGTGATGGGCGAAAGCCCGCCCACATCGGCTCGGGAGCTGATCCGATGGCTTACCGAGGCGCCGCTTCCGGAAGCTCAGCACCCCACGCTGCTGCACAACGACTTCAAGCTCGACAACATCATCCTCGATCCCAAGACGGCCGATGCTGTCGGGATCGTCGATTGGGATATGGCCACCCAGGGCGATCCGCTCCTCGACCTGTCCACGCTGCTCAGCTACTGGGCCGAGCCCGGCGATCCGGATGCCATGCAGGACCTAGCGCAGATGCCGACCGCGCGACCGGGGTTCTGGACGCGCGAGGCCGCCGCGGTCGCCTACGCTCGCCAGACCGGGCGGTCGCTCGACGCGTTCCGGGCGCATCGCGTCCTCGCCATCTTCCGGCTTGGCGTCGTCTTCCACCAACTCCACGCTCGCTACAAGTCCGAAGGGTCAAGCGACCCGCGCCACGGAACCTTCGCCCGCATTGCGGACGGGATCTTCGACTTCGGAGTGGACGTCGCGGCGGGAAAGCGATTTTGACCATGGGGTATCGAGAATCCGAGGGGACCGTCCCCGAACGTTTCAACTTCGGCCGGGACGTCGTGGATCGCCGGGCGCGAGAAGCGGATGGGCCGGCGCTGATCTGGGCCAACGCCCAGGGAGCCACGCGGCGGTTCCTCTTCTCCGATATTGCGCGCCTCTCCGCCCAGCTGGCTTCCGCTCTGGTCGCCCGGGGTGTCCGAAAGGGTGATCGGGTCCTCATCATGCTGCCGCGGATCCCCGAATGGCAGATCGCGATGGTTGCATGCTTGAAGCTCGGAGCAGTGGCGATCCCCTGCATCGAGATGCTTACGGGCAAAGATCTTCGCTATCGCATTGAACGCGCGGAGCCGACCTGCGCCATCATCCGCGCCCAACACCACGGTAAGTTCGAAGGCTTGACCGGACGTATTCCGACCCGCCTCTCCCTGGGCACCGCTCCCGGCTGGGAGGAATTCGACTCCGTCCTGGGCGCCGGAGACGAAAGCTACGAACCCGCCGAGGTCTCCGCGGAAGATCCCGCGATCCTCTATTTCACCAGCGGTTCCACCGGCCTGCCCAAGGGGGTGCTGCATGCCTCCCGCGCGATCTACGCTTGGCGCGGCGCGGCGCAAACCTGGCTGGACCTCGGTCCGGAGGACACCATCTGGTGCACGGCGGACGTGGGCTGGAGCAAGGCCGGGACCAGCATCCTCTTCGGACCCTGGAGCCAGGGCGCGTGCGCCTTTTTCTACGACGGCCCGTTCGATGCGCGCGGGCGCCTGGGCCTGATCGAGCGCTTTGGCGTGACCGTCTACTGCGCACCCGGGACCGAGCTTTTCCGGCTTGTCGACGAAGACATCGGTGCGTTCGATCTGAGCGCCCTGCGCAGGACGGTGACCGCCGGCGAAGCGCTCAATCCCGCTGTGGCGGAGCGCTGGAGGAGTGCGACTGGGCTCGACGTCGCCGAGGCCTACGGTCAGACCGAATCCTTGATGACGGTGATCAATCCCCCAGGACTTCCGCCGCGGCCGGGATCGATGGGTGTGGCCGCGCCAGGGTCCGAGATCGCCGTGATTGGCCCCGACGGCACGCGGCTTGCGGACGGGGTCGAAGGGGATCTGGCGATCCTGACGCCGAACCCGCAACTAATGCTCGGCTATTGGGGAGATCAAGAGCGCACGGCCCAGTCCTACCTCGATGGGCCGGACGGGCGCTGGTTCGTCACGGGAGACCGCGCAAAGCGTGACCCGGACGGCTATTTCTATCACCTCGGCCGAAGCGACGACATCATCAACTCCGCCGGCTATCGCATTGGTCCGAGCGAAGTCGAAAACGCGCTTCTCGAACACCCCGCCGTCTTCGAGACCGCCGCCATCGGCGTGCCGGATCGTGAGCGAGGCGAAATCGTCAAGGCCTTCGTCATCCTCAGGCCTGGCCACGATCCCGGCGCCGAGCTCGTCGCGGAGTTGCAGGCCCACGTGAAGGCCGCGACGGCGCCCTACAAATATCCTCGGCTCATCGAATTCATCGACGTTCTCCCCAGGACGCCGACGGGCAAAATCCAACGGTCCGAACTCCGGCGCAGCGAGGCCGCGCGCGCCGCCTCATCGACCATCTCAGGCGCCGGGACGTGACGTCCTTCGACCGCCCGGCCGGCCCTGCCCTATCTCACCGGCTGGCAACGGCGCCCGGCCACGACGGCGCATTCCCTCTTATCCAGAAGGCCACGAATGTCAGACGCTAGCGCGCCGGGTCGCACCCCTGCCCAGGACATCGCCGCTCAGGTCGAGGTTTTTGTTCGGACCGTCGTCGCGCCCTTCGAAAAGGACCCCCGGTGTGGACCCCATGGCCCGGAAGATGGTCTTGTCCACGAACTGCGCGGCCTGGCGCGCGACCGCGGACTTCTCACGCCTCATATCCTGGCCGACGGAACGCACCTGTCTCACGCCGACACCGCGCCGATCCTGCGCGCGGCGGGGCTCTCGCCATTGGGGCCCGTCGCAGTCAACGTCGCGGCCCCGGACGAGGGCAATATGAACCTCCTGGGCAAGGTGGCGACGTCGGAACAGAAAGCGCGATTCCTCAATCGGCTGCTCGAAGGCGGCCGATCGGCCTTCTTGATGACCGAGCCCGCGGAGGAGAACGGCGCGGGATCAGATCCCGCCCTCATGCGCACCTTCGCGAGGCCGGATGGAAATCACTGGGTGATCTCGGGGCGAAAAACGTTCATCACCGGCGCCCAAGGCGCCGGTGTCGGCATCATCATGGCGCGAACAGACCCGGGCGACGGACAGGGCGCGGCCACCATGTTCCTGGTCGATCTGCCAGATCCGGCCGTCCGTATTGAGCGCATTCTGGACACCATCGACAGCTCGATGCCGGGGGGCCATGCGGTGGTTGCCATCGAGGATCTCCGTGTGCCGGCCGATCAGATCCTTGGGGCGCCGCACAGAGGGTTCGAATATGCCCAAGTGCGACTGGCGCCCGCCCGACTGACACATTGCATGCGGTGGCTCGGCGCCTGCACGCGCGCTCACGAGATCGCGACCGACTACGCTTGCCGCCGCCAGGCTTTCAAACGCCGCCTGATCGAACATGAAGGCGTCGGCTTCATGCTCGCCGACAACCTTATCGATCTGAAGCAGTCCGAGCTCATGATCGACTGGGCCGCCAAAGTCCTCGACTCGGGCCTTCATGGCACATCGGAAACCTCGATGACCAAGGTCGCGGTCTCGGAGGCGTTGAGCCGTGTCGCGGATCGCTGCGTCCAAGTCATGGGTGCCACCGGCGTTTCGAGGGAGACGATCGTTGAACAGGTCTACCGCGAAGTCCGCGCCTTCCGAATTTACGACGGACCAAGCGAGGTACACCGTTGGTCACTGGCAAAGAAGGTCGACCGCGACTGGCGTGCGTCGCAATGACTCTGTCGGCCGACCTCAGTGGCGTCACCGCGCTGGTGACAGGAGCCTCGAGCGAGGGGTTCGGGTCACATTTCGCCCGTGTGCTCGGTCGTGCCGGCGCGTCTGTGGTGGTGGCCGCTCGCCGCGTCGAGCCGCTTGAAGCTCTGGTTAGCTCAATCAGGAGCAGAGGCGGCCAGGCTCGCGCCGTCGCGCTGGATGTCACCCGTGCGGAGTCGGTTGAAGCTGCGGTGGCTGAGGCCGGTGCAATCGACGTGCTCGTCAACAACGCTGGCGTGGTGACAACCGGAGCTGCCCTCGACCAAAGCGAGGCCGACTTCGATCGGGTGGTTGACACCAACCTGAAGGGCGTCTGGCTGGTGGCGACCGAAGTGGCGCGGTCCATGCGCGCTCGGGGCTGCGGCGGGTCGGTCATCAACATCGCGTCGATCACGGGTCTCAGACAGGCCAACAGCGTCGCGCCCTACGCAATCTCAAAGGCCGGGGTGATCCAACTGACCCGGCAATTGGCGCTGGAACTGGCGCGGTTTGGGATCCGCGTGAACGCGCTCGCGCCCGGGTACTTTGTCACCGACCTGAACCGCGACTACTTCGAGAGCGAAGCGGGGCGCGCTCTGGTGAATCGGATCCCGCAACGGCGTGTCGGCGCCACGTCCGATCTGGACGGTCCGCTGCTCCTACTGGCGTCTAAGGCCTCAAATTTCATGACCGGCAGCGTCATCACCGTCGATGGCGGCCATTGCGTGTCCTCGCTGTAGCCGCCGCGAATAGAAAGGCTTTCAAGATGGCGGAGCCGCTGCTCTTCCAGCCCATCACCATCCGCGGCGTTGAACTCAAGAACCGGATCGTCGCATCGCCGATGTGGCAATACCGCGGCGTTGGTGGCCACAGCACCGATTGGCATCTGATGCACCTCGGCCGTCTCTCCGACGGCGGCGCTGGACTGGTGTTTCAAGAGGGAACGGCCGTTGAGCGTCGAGGCTGCGGCACCGTTGGTGACCTGGGGTTATGGAGCGATGAGTTCATCCCAGGCCTGCGACGAATCGTGAACCTCGTCCGGGCCAACGGCGCGGTCCCAGGCCTGCAGCTGATGCACGCCGGCCGCAAGGGCCGCCAACGCCTTCCCGCAGACGGTCGAGGCCCTCTGCAGCAGTCGCCCGAGATTACTGATTGGGATGGTTGGGAGATCGTCGGCGCGAGTGCGATTGGGCTCGACGATCACCATCCCATCCCACGCGCGCTCACGACCGCGGAAGTGCAGAACCACGTGCAGGCCTGGGTCGAAGCCGCGCGGCGCGCCACGCAAATCGGATACGAGGTTCTCGAACTGCATGCCGCGCACGGCTATTTGCTGCACCAATTTCTCTCGGCGGCCACCAATCGTCGTCGGGATCGCTACGGTGGCAGCTTCGCAAACCGTGCGCGGCTTCTGACTGAGATTTTGGAAGGCGTTCGGACCGTCTGGCCGGACGACAAGCCCGTGTTTGTCCGGCTTTCCTGCGTCGACACAGACGGGTGGTCGATCGAGGACTCCGTCCGACTGGTGAACCGACTAAAGCCGCTTGGCGTTGATCTTATCGATTGCACCAGCGGCGGAATCTACGGCCCCCTGCTACCCTCCCACGTAAAGCCGACCTACGGCTACCAGGCACCCTATGCTCAGGCCGTCCGGTATCGGGCGCAGATTCGCACCTGCGCCGTAGGGCTGGTGGTCCACGCCGAGCAGGCCGAGGCTATTTTGACCGCGGGATCAGCCGACCTAGTCGCGCTTGCCCGAGAGCTGCTCTACAATCCCAATTGGCCCATCGACGCCGCCCAGAAGCTGGATGCGGATCCTACGTTCGCCAAGACCGCCCCGCGGTTGCGATACTGGCTGGCCAAACGCGCTGCGGACGTAGAGGGCTTCGTCCCGTCGACGTTCAGTTCGCCCCGCTAGATCGGGCCTTGGACGACGGTGGACCCAACGCAGCCCAGAGTCCGTCGAGCGGCTTGGCGCCGGAGAGCCCATCGATGAGGGCTTGGATTTCGTCCGCGCGTCTTTCGCCGACGACCGGATCAGCTAGGGCATGGAATTTCCCAGCGACCTCCTGATCGGTCATTGGATTGTCCGGTGAACCCTTGGGACTGGCGTTGGCGTCACGCAGGACCGAGCCATCGGCGCCTTCGATCTCGATCGTCGTCTGATGATAGTGGGTCAGGGTATCATCCGCGTCCAATGTCACCCGCCCGTAGGCCTGCTGCAGCTTCGGGTCCGCCAGATATCGTTCGAGCGCCTCGCTATGGGCCGGCAGGATCGTGGGGCAGCCGCTCGCGGCAAGGGCGACGCAGTATTGCGCATGGAACCTGGCCTCGTTCGAGGTCCTGGGCGGGGTGGAACGCCCCATGACGCGCATGACATAGGGCGCGACCCGCACCCGGATTGCGCGCGCGTTCTCAAGCTCGGCCGGAGCTTGACGGGACACTGTGTCCAAGGCGGAGTGGATATATCCGCAGCACGCGTGGACCTTGCGCCTCGGGCGCGACAGCGCCCAAGTGTCTACCTCGATCGCACCGGCGTCGAGTTCGCGCGACACGGTCTTCGAGAACCCCATTTCCCCGTCCAGGATCGAGGGCGGTCCGCTCATTCCCGCACCGGCGTACCGCGCCGCGAGCAGGCCTACCGAGGCCGGCCAAGCCCCGAACAGGAGGGGCTTCATGCTTGAGCCGGCGCCGAAAATGGCTTCGGCCGGGCACCAGCCCGCCAACCCGCCTGCGATGTCCAGCGCGGCTCGTGTCTGCTCTGCGTTGAGGTTGCGCAGCCGCGCGCTTCCCGCCGCGACTCCGACCGTGTTGGCGAGACCGATCATGCCCATCCCGCACTCGGAATAGGGCTTCAGCGTCGAATAGAGCGAGTTGTAGATTCGCGTCGTGACTTCGATCCCGACAATCGTTGCGACGAGCAGCGCGTCACCTGAGGCGTTCAACTCTTCCGCATTGGCAAGCATCGCCGTGACATTAGCGATGCCCGCGTGTCCCCCGGTGAGATCATTCAGCTCGAAGATATCTCCGAAGTATCCGTTGCAACGCGCCGCGTCCTGAGCGCGCAGCGAAACACTGGTCCCGATGACTCTGCACGGGCCGCCCCCATCCCTCTCAGCGGTAAGCAGCATGCTTGCTTCGGGAGTCTGACTTCCCGCGAAAATGCAGCCCAAGGTGTCCAGTATCGACAGTTTGCCTTGCGTCCTCACCTCCGTCGGCACGTTCGGCAAATGGAGCCCACGGGCGAAATCAGCGAGCCGGTGGGTCATTGTCTCGCTGCGCATCGGCATCCCCTCGCTTCACGTCTCAGTTCGACGCCACGGCCTCTCCGGCCCGGGACGATCGAGCCCTCACTGAATGAATGGCCGCTCAGCAGATAGTCGTAACGCCTCAGATGCACGCCGGTCAAACCGACGGCGGTCCAAGGGTTGAACGTCGTGGCCCTGACGGTGCACCGGCGACGAACCAGCGGCGCCCTTGACAGGGCCACAGGCGAATATATGAATGAACGTTCAAACATACACTGATCTTGAGGCAGTTCGAGTGATGGGAATGTCTTGGTTATCGGCGCCGTCCTCAGTCGGCCCTCGCGAAAAGCGGAGCGCTCTGCGGTGCGGAGGGCCTCTAACCGCCAAGCCGCGGCGCGTCGGCGAACGTCCGCGCTTTCCTATCTTGAAGGCCTAGGGCGGTGACGCGCACCAGCGCGGCGATTTTTGAGATCCGCTTGGCAAATGCGCGCCGCCACCTTGGCGGTGGGTTGTGTGCGCATCAGACGAAAAGGAAATTGATCCGTGCGGTTTGACGGTAAGACGGTCCTCGTGACCGGGGGGGCTTCCGGCATCGGGCTTGCAACCTGCAATCGGTTCGCCGAGTCCGGCGCATCGGTGATCGTCGCGGATCTGAACACGGACCGGGGCGCGGCAGCCGCAGAGGAGATTCAGTCTCGGGGCGGTAGCGCCCGATTCCTCCACCTCGACGTCACTGACCTTTCGTCGATCAAGGCGGCCGCTGATGATCTGGGGGCGACATCAGCCGGTTTGGACATCCTGGTGAATGTCGCCGGCTGGGACATCATCGAACCCTTCATCGACAACTCCCCGAGCTATATCGACAAGGTTGTGGCGCTCAATTTCTTGGGGCCGGTGCGGGTTACGCAAGCCCTGCTGCCCCTCCTGATCGCCTCGGGCTCGGGGCGGATCGTGCACGTTGCTAGCGACGCCGGCCGCGTCGGCAGCACCGGCGAAACCGTCTATGCCGGCGCCAAAGGCGGCGTAATCGCGCTGACCAAATCCCTCGCGCGCGAGCTCGTCCGGCACAACATGCGGGTCAACTGCATTTGCCCTGGCCCCACGGACACGCCCTTGTTCGCCAACCAGCCCGAGAAAATGCGGGAGGCCCTCATCCGGGCGATTCCAATGCGGCGCCTGGCCAAAGCCGAAGAAGTTGCGGACGGAATCTTGTTCTTCGCGAGCGACTATTCGAGCTTCATTACGGGCCAGATCCTGAGCGTGAGCGGCGGACTTACCATGGTCGGCTAGCCCGTGAAGGAACTTTATATCGACGACGAGGCGGAGCAGTTCCGCCGGACGGCGGCGCGTCTCGCCAGCGCTCACATCCGACCGCTCGCCCAATCGTGCGACGCTGAAGACCGCTTCCCCGCACACTTGAAGCAGCCCCTCTTCGAGGCTGGCGTCCTGACCATGCCGATTCCGGAGGCGTACGGCGGCGTGGGCGCATCCACGCAGGCGGTGTCGGTCGTGTTGGAAAAGGTCGCCCATGCGTTCGGGACGATGGGGCCGGTGCTTCTCTCCACCTTCTCCCCCATCAAGATCGTCGCCGCGGCTGGAAAGCCCGACCAGCAGAAGGCCTTCTTTGAACAGCTGACCGCCAAGCCCTCCATCGCGGCGTTTTGTCTTTCGGAACCGCATTGCGGGTCGGATGCCCGCGCCATGCGGACCCGAGCCAAGCGCACCGGTGGTCGTTGGATGATCAGCGGCCAAAAGCGGTGGATCACCAACGGCGGCGTCGCTGACCACTACCTGCTGTTCTGCAGGACCGGCGAAGGACGCGAGGATATCAGCACCTTTGTCGTGCCGGCTGGCGCTCCGGGTCTGTCCTTCGGCGCGGGCGAAAAGAAGATGGGCCTGCGCGGTGGGCCGCTTTGCGATGTCAACTTCGACGATGTCGAGGTGGGCGAGGAGAACCTCATCGGCGACGTTGGCGACGGCTGGCGTATTCTGCAGGGCATCGCGAACACCATGCGATGCTGGGGCGCAGCCTCCATCTGCCTTGGCATCGCCCGCGCGGCCCATGAGATCGCCGCCAAATATGCTGGCGAGCGCAACGCCTTCGGCCGCCCGATCGGGCGCTTCCAGGGCGTCGGCTTCAAGATCGCCGACAACGCGACCGTATTGCGAACGGCCCAGCTCTTGGTCCGCGACACCAACTGGCGTGTCGATCAGGAATTCCCGAACGTGTCGGATGTCACCATGGCTCAGGTCTCAATGGCGAAATGCTATGCCGCCGACGTAGCCATGCGGGTGACGACGGAAGCCCAGGTCCTCGGCGGCTACGGCTATATGCGCGACGCGCAGGTCGAGCGGATGATGCGCGACGCGAAAGCATTCCAGATCCTGGACGGCTCAAACGAAATCCAGCGCCTGCTCGTGGCGCGCCATGTCATCCGGCAACATCAATAGTTTCAAAGCATTCCTGGGAGAGCGTCATGGATTACACCGACATTCTTTATGAAGCGGGCGAAGGTATCGCCACGATCACCATCAACCGGCCAGATCGTCTGAACTGCTTCCGAGGTCGCACGATCGAAGAACTCCTCGATGGCTTCCGCCGCGCCTGGGCCGACCGCACTGTCGGCGCGGTGATCTTAACTGCCGCCGGCGAGAAGGCGTTTTGCGTGGGCGGCGACCAGAAGGAGATGATGGAAAAGGGTACCTACGGGACAAGCGCCAACGGCCTCTGGGAAATCGACGAACTCCACATGGTGATCCGCAACATCCCGAAACCCGTAATCGCCGCGGTGAACGGATACGCGATCGGCGGCGGGCATGTCCTCCACGTGATCTGCGACATGACCATTGCCGCGGACACCGCCAAGTTCGGCCAGGCCGGGCCCAGAGTCGGGTCGTTCGACGCCGGCTGGGGTTCGGCCTATCTCGCGAGGATCGTCGGCGAGAAACGGGCCCGTGAGATCTGGTTCCTCTGTCGGCAATACGATGCCCAGACGGCGCTTGACTGGGGTCTGGTGAATGAGGTGGCGCCGGCCGCTGAGCTGATGGAAGCGGCGCGCTCAATGGCCAAGGAGGTTCTCGCCCTCAGCCCGACGGCGCTGAAGTTCCTCAAGCACGCCTTCAACGCCGACTCCGCTCATATCTTCGGGCAAGCGAAGATGGCGGGCGATGGCTTGTCGGCGTTCGTCAACAGCGAAGAAGCCCGCGAGAGCCGGGGGGCGTTCCTGGAGAAGCGGAAAGCAGACTTTTCCCGCTTCCGTTAGAAGCTCGTAGAGCCGATCAACGCGTAGCAACCCGCTCACAGCGGTCGCCCCGCTCGCGGGCCAGGCGGCTAGTCAGCCTGGTAGCCGCTCAGTCGTCGACCCAAGACCTGGCGTCGCCGATCAATGAGTCTCGGCGATAGCCTGACCGTTGATGGTCAAGCCGCCATATGAGTCGGTCACGATGTTCCTAAGGAACCGCGCCGGGAAATTCAGTTGCGGCTCGGAGACGGCATCAAGCGCGGCCATCTCCTCGGGCGTAAGCCTCAGGTCGAGCGCGCCAACATTTTGATTCAGCTGGTCGATCGTCCGCGCGCCCAGGATGGGCGATGTGACGCCGGGCTTCGCGCACAGCCACGCCAGAGCGATGTGGGCCGCCGGAACACATCGGCGTTCGGCGACCTCGGATACTGCGTCGATCACCTCGAAGCCGACCTTCTGCACGGTTGCAACAACATTCTTCGCCCGCCGTGGCGTGTCGCCCTCCAAGCTATTGCGCCCGTACTTGCCGCTTAGCGCGCCAGACCGCAGCGGGCTCCATGGCGTGACGCCCAAGCCCATTTCTTGCGCCATTGGGATGAGTTCGCCCTCAACGGTGCGCTCCAGAAGCGAGTATTCCAACTGGATCGCTGAAAGCGGCGTCCACCCGCGAAACATGGCCGTAACCTGCGCTTCGGCCACACGCCAAGCGGGCGTGTCGGAAAAGCCGACGTAGCGGACCTTGCCCGACGACACCAAGGTGTCCAGGGTCCGAAGTGTCTCGTCCAACGGGACGAAGGGATCGGCCCAGTGCATCCAGTAAAGGTCCAGATAGTCGGTCTTCAGGCGGCGCAGCGACTGCTCGCAGGCGGCGATGATCGCACTGCGACTTGCACCGCCTCCATTTGGGTTGCCTGGAAAATGGTTGCAGCTGAATTTCGAGCCAATCACGACGCCGCCTCGCCGCGTTGAGCCCCGAGACAGATAGTCCCCGATGATCTCCTCAGACCGCCCTCTCGCATAGAGGTTCGAGGTGTCGACGAAATTGCCGCCCAAGTCGGTGTAGCGGCCCAGAATCTGCTGGGAGACCGTTGGGTCGGACCCAAAGCTCTCGTCGCCGAACGTGGCTGTGCCCAGGCAGAAGGGACTGACCTTAAGGCCCGATCGCCCGAGGGTGACGTAGTGGTCCAAGGGCATGTTTTCGAGTCCTTCTCAAGTTCGCCTGACGATCTCAATTGGAGGGTGGTCGGCGCTGTAGGCCGCGCCGGAGTCGAGGCCCCGGACACCCTCAGTCGTCCGTCAGTTCCAGCTCCACTTTGCCGAAAGCGCCCATATCCACCACCACCCGCTTGACGTCGTCGATCCAGACCGTGGCGACCATCGTGCCTGTCATCACCACCATGTCCTTGGTGAGCCTGGTTCCCTCCTGGCCCAGATTCTTGACAAGCCAGGCCAAGGAATTGAGCGGGTGCCCCATCACGTCGGCCCCGCGGCCTTGTGAATGAATCTGGCCGTCGAGCACGACGGCACCCTCGACGGCGGCGAGGTCGAAATCGCGCCAGTTCGCAACCGCCTTCCCGACGACGATGCCCGCGCACCAGGTATTGTCGGCGATTAAGTCCAGCACGTTCAGGGTCGCGTAGTCGGCATGTCGCTTGTCTGCCAACTCAACGGCTGGCATCGCCGCCTCTATGAACGGGATCAGGTCTTCCGGCCGGAAGGCTTCCAGGTCGACATCGACGTCCGCCCCCATACGGAAAGCGATCTCGGCCTCAATGCCGAGATCCTGGAAGTTCCGGCGTGGCAAGCGCGCGGGGCTGGAATGCATGTCTTCCGCAACCAGCGTCCCTGGGATGGGTCCCGCCAGCCCCGCCATGCGTTGCGCGGCCAGGCTACTGGCCGCGACCTTATAGCCGCAGACGGTCGCCCCGCGCTCCGCGATGAGGGCGCACTGCAGAGCGTAGGCGTCCGACAAATCAACCGGCAAAAGGTCGTCTGGCAGGGCCCTGTAGGGCCGTCCCGATGCCCACTCGGCGATCCGCCATCGGGCGGCGGCTTCATTTCGGGAAGGCACCATCTCAATCCCTGTGGTGAATGAACGACCCCTCATTCATACGCTCGGTGGGTAGGCATCGCAATTCGCTTTCAGGGCCGCGGCGGCGGGGGTCGCAAGCCGGGGTCACGGCCCGCGCTGAGGCTGGACTCCAACCAATGGGCTAACTACAAATGAGCGACCATTCAGTCATTGCGAGCTGCGCCCGCTTAATCGTCGTCAGTCTTGGACGGTCCGGTCGCGAGTCGAGCCTCGGCGTCTGGGAATGGAATTGAGGGGCGACCACAATCGCCCGGCGCCGGGAGCCGAAATGCCGTTGCCGCTCACAGACGTTTCGTTGGCCGACAAGTACACTCGCACGCAAGGTCGGATCTTCCTGTCCGGGATCCAGGCGCTTGTTCGGCTGCCACTCCTGCAAGTGCAAGGCGACGCCGCCTCAGGGCTTCGAACGGCGGCGTTTATATCTGGCTATCGCGGCTCGCCGATCGGAGGTTTCGACAGCGAACTTTGGCGCGAGCGAGAACGGCTTGCCCAGCATAACATCTATTTCGAGCCCGGCCTGAACGAGGATTTGGCCCTCACGTCGGTGTGGGGCAGTCAGCAGGTGAACCTGTTCCCGGGCGCGACGATGGATGGCGTCTGTGGGCTTTGGTACGGCAAGAGTCCTGGCGTGGACCGGTCCATCGATGCGCTCAAGCACGCGAACGCGGCGGGGACCTCCGCGCGCGGCGGCGTTCTCGCCATCGCCGGCGACGATCACGACTGCCAGTCATCGACCCTGCCCAATCAGAGCGAACAGGTTTTCGAGGCGGCGATGGTGCCGGTCCTCAATCCTTCAGGGCTTGAGGATTATCTCGAGTTCGGACTGAGGGGGTTCGAGCTTTCCCGATACTCGGGATGTTGGGTGGGCTTCACCGCCGTGGGCGAAACCCTCGAGAGTTCCGCAAACCTTGAGCTTCGTCCCGCCCCCACGATCGTCGCGCCGGCGTTCGAGATGCCGCCAGGCGGCCTCAACATCCGGCTGGTCGACACGCCTCTGGAGTCGGAGCGGCGCCTGCACGGACCGAGAATGGCCGCCGTGGCGGCGTTCGCGCACGCCAATCCGTTCGACCGCGTCGTGATGGATTCACCCCAAGCGCGGCTCGGGATCGCCACGACAGGAAAGGCCTACCTCGACGTGCGCCAAGCGCTCGCCGATCTGGGGATCACCGACGCCCGCGCCCGCGAGCTCGGCTTGCGCGTCTACAAGATCGGGCTGACCTGGCCGCTGCAGGCTGACCTCCTGAGGAGGTTCGCTGACGGCTTGCAGGACATCCTAGTCGTGGAAGAGAAGCGGGCGTTTATCGAGACCCAGATCACACGGATCCTGTACAATACCGACGCCGCCTCTCGCCCGGCGGTCGTCGGCAAGCGCGACGAGACTGGCGCCCCGCTGCTGCCCAGCGAAGGCGCACTCAATCCCGTGTTGGTCGCGGCGGCCTTACTCCGGCGGCTCGAACGATTGGGCCATCGCGACCCGGAACTGCAGGCGCAGTTCGAACGAATCGAGAGCTTCCGGAACGTCGGCAACCGATCAGCGGTCACAGTGAGCCGCACACCCTTCTTCTGCTCCGGCTGTCCGCACAATCGCTCCACCGAGATCCCGGACGGCAGCCGAGGCTTGGGTGGCATTGGCTGCCACGCCCTAGTCTTGAGAATGCCGGCGCGCAGGACGCCGATCGCGACTCACATGGGTGCCGAGGGTGCGAATTGGATCGGTCAGGCCCCCTTCACGACGGAGGGGCATGTTTTCCAGAACCTGGGAGAC
This sequence comes from Phenylobacterium sp., assembly GCF_036264965.1. GTDB lineage: Bacteria > Pseudomonadota > Alphaproteobacteria > Caulobacterales > Caulobacteraceae > Phenylobacterium. The sequence continues at coordinate 37,112 of NZ_DATAPY010000042.1, read as the reverse complement.
GGCACCTACTCCCACAGTGGGCTGCTAGCCATACGCGCCGCGGCGGCCGCCGGGGTCTCGATCACCTACAAGATCCTCTTCAATGACGCCGTGGCCATGACGGGCGGTCAGCCGGTGGAAGGCGGCCTCACGGTCCCTCAGATGGCGGGGCAGGTTGCCGCCGAGGGCGCAAGGTGCATCGTCATCGTGACCGACGAGCCCGGCAAATATGCAACGGCGGCAGGTTTGCCACCTGCCGCTTCGGTGAGACATCGCGACGATCTCGACGCCGTTCAGCGCGAGCTTCGCGAGGTGAAAGGTCTTACGGTCCTGATCTATGATCAAACGTGCGCGGCGGAGAAGCGCCGGCGGCGTAAACGCGGCCTGATGATTGATCCCCCCAAGCGGGCATTTATTAACACCGAGGTTTGCGAGGGTTGTGGCGACTGTTCCGCAGCTTCCAACTGCATTTCGGTCAGTCCGATCGAGACCGATCTCGGCCGGAAGAGGGCTATCGACCAGTCCAACTGCAACAAGGATTTTTCCTGTGTCGATGGGTTCTGCCCAAGCTTTGTGACCGTCCGCGGCGGCGCCCTGCGCAAGGTCGCTCCGGCTGCGCAGGCGCCGGGCGCAGCGTTTGCATCGTTGCCGAGGCCGACGTTCAGAGGGTCGTCCCGAAAGCCGTACAGCGTCCTGGTGACCGGCGTCGGGGGAACAGGGGTCCTGACTTTGAGCGCGCTTCTGGGCATGGCCTCGCACCTTGAAGGGCATTGGTGCTCGGTCCTCGACAACACCGGCGCCGCACAGAAGAACGGCTCGGTGACCAGCCATGTCCGGATTGCTCCGCGGCGGGAAGACCTTTCCGCCGTCCGCATCTCCGCCGGCGGCGCGGATTTGGTTTTGGCCTGCGACATGATGGTCGCCAACGAGCCGACGTCGCTCGCCACGATTGATCGCGATATCACTCGGGCCGTCGTGAACGCGTGCGTGCAGCCGACGGGTAGCTTCGTGCTCAACACCGACCTCGACCTTGAGGCGCCGGCAATGCGGCGCAGCCTTGAGGAGCACTGTCGCGCGGACGCCGTCGACTTTGTCGACGCCACGGCGATCGCCTCCTCGCTGCTCGGCGACAGCATGGCCTCCAACGTTTTCATGCTGGGGATCGCGTATCAAAAGGGGCTGATCCCATTCAGCCTGGCCGCGCTGGAGCGCGCCATCGAGTTGAATGGGGTCGCCATTGAAGCCAACAAGCGCGCTCTCGCCTGGGGACGGCTAGCGGCCCACGATCTGCCCAAGGTCCTGCAAGCGGCCTTCCCCTACCAAAATATCGGCGCGCCTGCGCAAAGAGGACCTGCCGACGTCATCGCGGACCGAACCCGCCGACTGCAGAACTATCAGGGTCCGGCGTACGCGCGGCGGTATCTTGCGTCACTTGACGCCGTTCGCGCCGCCGACGAACGCGTCGGTCCAGGCACCCAGGAACTTACCGTCGCGGTTGCGCGAAACCTATATAAGCTCATGGCCTACAAGGACGAATATGAAGTCGCCCGCCTCTACTCCAGTCCGGCATTCGCAGAGCAAATGCGGGAAACCTTCGACGGCCCGTTCAAACTGGCGTTCCACCTAGCGCCGCCTTTCCTGCCCGCGCGCAAGACGCGCGATGGCCGGCGCGGGAGAATGACCTTCGGGCCTTGGATGGCCGCCATCTTCCCCGTTCTGGCCTCGTTACGCGGCCTGCGCGGAACGCCCTTCGACCTCTTCGGATATTCGGCGGAACGACGCGCTGAGCGACAGTATGTCCAGGACTACGAGGCGCTCGTTAGATCGATCATCGAAAAGCTGGATCGCAGGACCTACGCCACAGCCGTGGCGCTCGCTTCCGCGCCGGACGGGTTGAGGGGGTACGGCCATATCAAGGCGGCGAGCGCCGAACGCTGGAAGGCGCGCGAAGCCGAGCTGATCGCTGAATTGGATGGAGGCCAAGCCGCCCGCATGACAGAGCTGGTCTAGCCCCCTCCGCGGCTCCATTCGTCCCAAAAAGCATCCACTGAATGACTGTTCAGCCATTGACACCGTGGCTTGGCGCGACGTAACCCAGAGAAGGTTTGGAGGGTGCTGACGATGCGCGATCTGGCGGGTAAGGCGGCATTCATAACCGGCGCGGCCTCGGGCATCGGCCTTGGTATTGCCCGCGCTCTCGCCAAGCAAGGCGTCGACATCGTCCTTGCCGATGTGGATGCTGACGGCCTCCAGACTGCATCAGCCCAGATCGCAACCCTGGGCGTTCGGGCCATTCCCGTGACCTTGGATATCTCCGACCCGAAAGCCTGGCGTGGGGCAGTAGACATCGTCCGCGGCGCCTTGCCGACGCTCCATATCCTCGTGAACAACGCCGGCGTCGTCGTCCCGGCGAGGCCGATCCAGGAGCTTCCTGACACGGATTTTGAATGGCTCTTCGCCGTGAACGTCTTCGGGCTGTTCCACGGAATCAAGACGTTCTTGCCCATCCTCCAGGAAAGCGGTCAGGGAGGACACATCGTCAACACCGCCTCCACTGCGGGTTTCCTGGTCAGCGGCGATCCCAAGGTCGGCGCCGGCGTCGCCTATAACGCCACCAAGTCCGCGGTGGTCTCGCTGACCGAGGGCCTGCGCATCAGCCTCGCCGGGTCGGGCATCGGTGTATCGCTGCTGGCGCCAGGTGCGGTTAGGACGGGATTCGATCGCGTCGGGCGGCTGCGGCCGGAAAAGTACGGCGGACCGAGACCAGAGGGCGAAAACGCCTTGCTGGCGGACGTTCTAAAGGCTGGCGTAGATCCCGATTTCGTCGGGGAGCGGGTCGTCTACGGCATCCTGAACGACGAAGCCTACATCTTCACCAACCCACGCAGCCGGGCCATGATCGAAACCCGGTTCCAGACCGTCCTGGAAGCCTTTGGCGGCCTGGACGGTTTCCTCGCGACGCAAGCCGAACTCACCGACTGAAAGCTCACCGTTAAGAAACGCTTCCCACCTAGTATTGTGACGGCGGCAGCCCAAGGACGATGCCGTCCAAGTCATGGGCCAACTGAATTTGGCAGGACAGACGACTGTTGTCCTGCGGGCTGACCACCACCTCCAGCATGGCGAGTTCGGCGGCCGTCGGCGGCGGAAGACGGCTCGTCCAGGCCGCATCGACATAGACGTGGCAGGTCCCACAGGCGGCAAAGCCGCCACACTCTCCCGTGACGCCGGCGATGCCGTTATCCCGCGCCGCCTGCATGATCGAGGCGTCCAAGGGCGCTTCTATCTCGCAGCGGCCACCGTCTTCCCGATTGAAGACGACCTTCACCATGGCGCCCTCCTGCCGCGACGCCGCAGGCTCAATGGGACCACTTCAGCGGTAGCGCATCCATGTTGGCGACAATCCCGTTCTCGAAGTCGACGGCGTCAGCAGCGAGCTCGAATTGGGGGATCCGCTTCAGCCACTCTTGCAGGGCGATACGCACCTCGGTCCGCGCCAGGATTCCGCCGGGACACCGATGCTGGCCTTCGCCGAAGGTGTTGTTGAGCGCGCTGGGGCGGTCGAAATCGACTTCGACCGGATTTGGAAACAGCGCCTCGTCCAGATTGATCAGCGCTGTCGGCGCAAGGATCATGTCCTCGGTCTTCAGATTGAAACCGTGGAAGGAGATGTCCTGGCGCACTTCCCGGCCGACCGAGGCGATGGGAAAGCGACGGACCAGTTCCTCGGCTGCGCGCGGGATCAGCTCGGGGTTTTCGACCAGGCGGTGTTGCTGGTCCGGGTGGCGCGCCAGATAGAACATGGCGTACCCCATGATCGAGCCGGTGGTATCGAGGCCCGCGCCGACGAACTGCAGGACCATGCCCACAGCGTCGTCCTCTCCGAGCCTGTCACCGTTCACCTGTCCATTGACGATCCGGCTGATGACATCGCGACCGGAGCCGCCTCGTCGGGTGTCCGATACGGGGCGGAAATAGTCGACCAACCCTTGCAGGGACTCGGTGGAATCGTTCGGATGCTTGGGCCGGGTAACCCCGCTGGAGAGATCGGAAATGGTGGCCGCATCGCTGAGTGGTAGGTCGGCCATTGCCAGGACGACCGCAGCCGGAATTCTGCGTGCGAATGCGGACATGAATTCGCAACGCCCGGCATCCTTGAAGCCGTCCAGGAAGCCGGCCGCGACGGACCGGATCAGGTCTTCCTTATCCCGAACCGGGCCGGGGGCGACGAGCGGATTCAGTATCGCGCGGTATGGTCCGTGCAGCGGCGGATCCAGTGAGATCGGTAAGGGAGCCGGGGTCGAATGGGCCGAGTGGTCAATTCTCGGGACGTTGATGTACCGGCTTGAGAAGCGATCTGAATCGCTCAGGACTTCCTTGATGGCCGCGCCCCTGAGCGCGATCCAATGACCGCCATTTCGCGGCGTCCAGGCCAAGGGCGAACTCTGGCCATCTCTCAGTTCAAGCCACCAGTCTTGCGCGGGCACTAGTCCGCGTCGCTTCTCATAGAGGTCGAAGTCGACCACGATCTCATTAGGCACGTGCGGCGGGACGGCGACGGGTTCAGCGCGCGCTCGCGATTCCATAGGCCCCTACACTCTCTATGTCCGCAGCCTCGAAAGCTTTTTCGGCCCAAGACCGGCTCACGGTCAGCTACGACTGATTGTTCATTCATATCCTAGTTAGGCGGGAACCTTCGTGCAAGCCGCGGCGGACCAAACGGAATTTGGCCCGCAACGCGGGACCGGTGTGATCGGCTCCTGAAAACGGGCCACAGGCAGCCGGCGACGTGACCCAAGGGGGCCGCAACATCGCCGCTCCGCCGAACAGCACGAAAAAGGGACCGGCCACAGGGGCCGGTCCCAGCTGGGAGGCTTTCGTCCGTCCCAAGCGGCTTCAGGCGCTAGAGCCTGACGCCGCCCCGAACCCGGTTAGAAGCGAGCCTTCAGACCAACGGTGAAGTAGCGACCGATGGCGTCGTACAATTGGATATTGGTGGGATAGGTCGCGTCGCCAGACTGCTGCGGAGCGAGCGGCGGCGCCTTGTTGAAGAGATTGGACACGTTCAAGTAGGCTTCGTAGGTGTCCTTGGCGCCAAATTTCCGCCGAACCGTCAGATCCGTATAGGCAGCGCTCGGGACGCTGTTGTTGTTGATGTCCACGCCCTGGACAAAGGTGGCCTCATATTTCCCGGAGCCGATGAATCGCTCTTGGACGAACAGGTCCCACTTCTCGTGCGAATAATCGAGTTGGAATGTCCCGGACCAATTGGGCGTGTCGTACGCCTGGGCGGCGCTAATGCCACCCACATACCCCGCCTGTTGCACCGCTTTGGCGCCTGCAACGTGGGTGGTGTATTTTCCCGTGTAGTTCGCCAAGAGCGAAACGGCCAAGTTGTCCGCGCCGATCGGGAGGGAATACCGCGCGGCATAGTCTACACCGGTGGTCTTGACGGATGCCAGATTGATGGTCGGGGCCTGGATGATCCAGAGTGCGGGGTTCGATTTGTTGATTTGCCCGCAGGCACTAGTTGCGCCAGTAGCGCAGGCGTTCACGATCCCTTGGGGGGAGAGGGTCGTGATCGCCGCCGTGATGTTGATGCTGTAGTAGTCGATCGAGATATTCAGCCGTGGAATCCATGATGGTGAATAGACTAGGCCGATGGTGTCCGTCTTGCCGACTTCAGGAGTCAGGGCCGTGCTGCCGCCGGAGAAGGCCTGGGCGAAGACGGGAACGTTACCATGGCTCGGATCGGTGACCTGTCCCTGGAACGAGAAGACGGTCGGAGAAAACAGCTCCGTCAGGTCCGGAGCCCGGATGTCCTTGGATTTCGTTGCGCGCAATCTTAGATCTTCGATCGGGGAATAGTTGACGCTGCCCTTCCAGGTCGTCGTGCCGCCGCTGATGTTGTAGTTCGTGTAGCGGACGGCGCCATCGACATCGAGGGACTTGATCAGCGTCTGGTCCTTCAGAATCGGAACATTGACTTCCGAGTAAACCTCACTCACGTCGTACGCCCCGCTGAACGGGAGGAAGTTCGGCGAGAAATAGAGCCCTAGGCGGTTCTGCAGTTGAGACGGCACACCGCGAATGGTGGTGAGGTTCAGTCTCTGCTGACCCGAGCCATCCACTTCCTGGTCTAACGACAGGTGGCGGTAGCCCACGCCCGCGGCGAAGCCGATGGGGTCCGACCAGAGCGAGAACAGCTTACGCGTCACGTTGAGTTCGACGAGCGCCTGCCGATACGTGATGTCGCGGTATTCGCTGCCCGCGGTGATGTAGGCGATAGCCGCCTTCGACGGAGATCCTTGGCCGAACGGATTGAACGGGACGCACCCAGCCTGCGCGCCGGTCAGTGTGGCATTGCACACGGTCTGGCCGTTGGCGGGGTTCACAACGGCGTCTAGCGCGGTGAAGGCGTTTTGGAAGTTCAATTCGCCGGTAAAGAGCGCCTTGAACTCGCTTTGTCCGATTTGTGCCGTGCCGTCGTAGTCGAAACCCCAGAGCGAACCCTTGATGCCGCCGGTCAACTCGTAGACGTGGATCGTGGAGTCGACGCGCGTGGCCGGCATATCGAGATTGAGGCGCGCTAACGGGAACGAGGCGATGCCCCGGCTCGTCATCTGCGCTTGGAGCGCTGCAGGGATAAACGGGTTGCCGGAAAAGATCGTGATGGGCGTGGCCCCGTCAAAGCGTGACGGTGTCTGATCGAAGTTGTTCTCGGTGTCCGAGAAGCGGCCTTGGACATAGGCGCTGATCTGCGGTGTGATGTCGAAATCGAAGCGCGCGAACGCCGTCTTACGGTCAACCGGCGCCTGCGCGACTGTGAGGAGTGTCGTGCCGCTACCGCCTTCCTCGAAGAGGCCGGAGATCGGATTGCCGAAGGTGAATGTCTGAAGCGTTCCACCGGGCCCGAAGCTGGTCCCCTTGAGCAGGCCGGAGGTGATTAAACCTCCAGGAGCGGCGCCGCCGAGGTTGACGCCGGTCGGGAAAATCTGCCGCGCCGGCTGGGTGCCCGCCGGTAGGTTCACCACGCCCGGATTGGCATTGACCCACGGCCGCTGCTTGTCGAAGGGGCCAATCCCCTCCTCTTTGAAGTACTCGGCGGCGAATTCGAAGTGCGCGTGCCCGTCGAACATCCCCGTGCCGTAGGTTATCGTTGCGCCATACGAGGGAAGATCTCCGTAGTTGGAATACCCGCCCTTTGCCTCGAGCTTCAACCCGTCGAATTTGGTGTCGAGGATGAAGTTCACAACGCCCGCGACAGCATCCGACCCGTAGGCCGCCGAGCCGCCGGCCGCGACCACATCCACCCGACTAACAAGGCTCTGGGGCAGAGTGTCGATATCGACAGTTCCGTCGACGGTCGTCGGAATAGTCCGCGACCCGTTGAGGAGGATCAGGGTTTCCTTCGGCCCCAGGTTGCGCAGATTGAGCTGGCTGCCCGCCAGGCTACCGAACAGCCCGCCCGCGCTGCCGCCGCCGGGATAGGCTCGACCGGGCGAGCCTTTGAATTGGGGCAACTCATTGATGGCGTCTTCAATCGTTAGGGGGGCCGCCTTTTCCAAGGTTTCCGCGCTTATCACGGTGATTGGGGACGGCGACTGGAAGCCGCTCGGCAAGCGGGTGCCCGTGACCACCACGGCCTCGACCGAAGTGACTTTCGCCCTCTCCGGCGCGGTTGGCGTGGTTTGGATCGGAGCGTCCGCAGACTTCGCCGGCGCCACCTGAGCCTGGGCCGTAGCGAAGCTGGCAAGCACCAGGATCATCGCGGAGCCCCCATAAAGGAGCCCGGACCGCCGGCCAAGTCGCCAGCCCTGCTTGGGTGACTTCTCGCACGCCTCATCTCGCAGGCCTGGCATTTGCCCCCCCGATTTCTGCATGGCGAGTTCCCCTCTTGGCTTCGCTTCTACTGAACGATCCTTCGTTCATATACCCGTCAAATGCGGATGTAAATCTATCATCCGGATTGGGGAATGGCCCTTCGCCGCGCTAGTGCCCGCGCATTTTCCACTGGGAAAAACCCGGCCGATCCCATGGATTTGCCCGTAGCCCTCCATGCTGCCAGCACGCCGCAAGCGAGCGATCAGTCGTTCATTCTACAATTGACAACCGTATTGCTCCGACCACTCTTCGGCCGCCGTCCACACAAGCCAGACGTAGAGCGCCTTCCATGCCGCCCACTGACACGGGGACTACGATCCATACGGTTGCTCCATTGGAGACGCCGCTGGAACCAGACCTGCCGATCATCGATCCACACCATCATCTTTGGGGGATCAGTGGCGCGATCCTGGCAGGCGTCACCGAAGAGACGGCCCGGTCGGGGTTCGAACGGGTGAGCCTGCGAGTGCCGCGCTACCTGTTCGACGAAATCCACGCTGACGTCACTCGCGGCCACAACGTAATCGCCACCGTGTTCGTGCAGTGCCACGCGATGTATCGCGCCGATGGACCCGCGTGGCTTACGCCGGTCGGCGAAACGGAATTTGCGAACGGAATTGCCGCGATGAGCGCGAGCGGGGTTTATGGCGAGAGCCGGATCTGCGCTGGCATCGTTGGTTCGGCCGACCTTCGGCTTGGCGATCGGTCCGAGGAGGTCCTCCTCGCCCACATGAAGGCGGGAGGCGAGCGCTTTAAGGGCATTCGCCAGAGCGCTGCATGGGATGCGGACCCGGCCATCCTCGGGGGCATCGCCCGAACCGGGCCGGGCTTGCTTCTCGACAACGCATTCCGGGAAGGCTTTGCCAGACTTGGCGCCTTGGGCCTGTCCTTCGACGCTTGGTTACTGGAGCCGCAGCTGCCCGACCTGATCGACCTTGCCAGGGCTCTTCCGGACGTCTCGATCATTCTCAATCACGTCGGCGCCCCGCTCGGCGTGGGCCCCTACGCCGGCCGTCGGGAGGAATTCTTCCCGCGGTGGCGACAGAGCATGTCGGACCTCGCAAGTCTTCCCAACGTGACGGTGAAGCTCGGCGGCCTTGGCATCGAATGCGCAGGCTTCCCCTCATTTCTCTCCGAACGCAGAAGGACATCGGCAGAACTCGCCGACGAGTGGCGCCCCTACGTCGAGACCTCGATCGAACTTTTTGGCCCCCGCCGCTGCATGTTCGAAACCAACTATCCGACGGAAAGCGGCACCGCCGACTACGTCACCATCTGGAACGCCTTCAAGCGCCTCGCAAGATCGGCGAGCCCCGACGAGAAACGCGACCTTTTCTGCGACACCGCGCGGCGGGCCTATCGGCTGAACCTCCCCGACTAGCTACATCCGTGCGCGACGGGACCAAGAGCAAATTGGAGCATCGACGTGGATCTCGGAATTTCCGGCCGCAAAGCCCTGGTCTGCGCAGCCAGCAAGGGATTGGGCAAAGGCTGCGCACAACATCTGGCGCGCGCAGGAGTCGAGATCACGCTCGTTGCGCGGACCGCGGCCACCTTGGACGCAACTGCGGCTGAGATTCGCGATGAGACTGGGGTGGACGTGCGCGTCGTAGCTGCGGATATCACCACACCGGAAGGCCGCACCGCGGCGCTTAAGGTCTGTCCAGAACCGGACATCCTGATCAACAACGCCGGAGGTCCATCCTCTGGCGACTTCCGCGACTGGGATCGCGATATCTGGCTGAGCGCCTTGGACGCCTGCATGCTGACGCCGATCGAGCTCATCCGGCTCACCATCGACGGCATGATCGGGCGTGGGTTTGGCCGTGTCGTCAACATCACCTCCACGTCCGTGAAAGCTCCGGTTTCGTACCTCGGTCTGTCCAATGGCGCCCGGTCCGGACTGCACGGCTTTGTGGCCGGCGTGGCGCGCTCTGCCGTCCGCCACAACGTCACCGTCAACAACCTGTTGCCGGGGACGATCGAAACCGAACGCCTCGCCTACACCATCGCAAGCAGCGCTCAGATGGCCGGCCGCGACGCCGAGGACACTCGAGCCCAGTGGCTAGCTGCAAATCCGGCCGGCCGTTTCGGAACCACCGATGAATTCGGCGCGGCCTGCGCTTTCCTTTGCAGTCGCTACGCCGGGTATATCACTGGCCAGAGCTTGCTGATCGATGGCGGCGCATATCCCGGAACGTTCTGAGCCTGTGGTGCCGACGTCGCGTTGACGAATGATCCATCATTCATTACGGATACGGGAATAGTCGTGGGACTTCGTTCCCGCCTATGCGCCCTCGCTCGTCCGAAAAGGAGCCGTCATGCGTATGACGACAAAACTTCGCGAACTCATGGCTTCGGAGAAGGTGCCGTGGAGCATGGCCGCCTATGACGGCCTGACCGCGAAACTGGTGTGCGAGGCTGGCTATGACGTCATTGCGGCCGGCGGAACCTCTATCGCGGCGGGACTCGGTCTCCCCGATGTCGAACTGTATTCCGTGACCGAGAACCTACACGCGACCAGAAACATCGTCGCCGCAAGCACCGTTCCGGTGATCGCCGACATCGACACCGGATACGGAAACGCCATCAACGTGATGCGGACCGTGCGGGAATTCGAGCAGATCGGCTGCGCCGGACTCATACTGGAAGATCAGGTCTCGCCGAAGATCTGCCCGGCCATGGGCGACGCCGAAATCCTTCCGCTTGAGCAGGCGTTGGGCAAGGTTCGCGCCGCTCTCGCCGCGCGCACAGATCCCGATTTCGTTATCGTCGCCCGGACCGATGCGGTCGATGTCGACGAGGCTTGCCGGCGCGTGAAGGCCTTCGGCGAAGCCGGCGCCGACATGGTGTTTACGGTCAACAAGTGCAGCAAATCCATCGCCGACCTGCGCAAGATCCGAAAGGCGGCCGGCGTTCCGATTAAGCTGCACCTCATGGGCTGGGTGGAAGAGCTGACTTACGATGAGATCAAGTCCGTCGCCGGAGTCGCCGGCTGGGGCTTCCCGACGCTGTTCACAGTCGTCGCGGCGCTTCGCAGCAACCTCGCAGCGATCCACAAGACCAAGTCCACGCAATCCCTGCCGATCCCGATGACCGCACTCCAGGACTTCAAGAGCTTCATCGGCTTCCCGGAGATCGAGAAGCTGATGGACGAATACATGCCCGCGCCGGCTCCTGCAGAGGCGCGACCGCCTCAGGACGCCGCGAGCAAGGCAGTGGCCTAGGTTCGCGTCGGCCGAGACCTCGAGAAGGTCTCGGACGACTGGTCCGCTACGCCAGGCCGGATCCTGTGGAAAGGTGCTCGGCCGGTTGACCGCAAGGCGCGAGCCGCCGAATGCGAGCCCCCGTGAGCGGAGGACTGGTCCGACGCTGGCATATGAGGAGGGTGCCCGAAGTCGGAGCCGTTCTCGCCGTCAGGTCGCTTCTAGAACCACCGGATCCTTCGCCACTGTGGGGGCCACCCGTACGTATTCTTTCCGCGAAATATTGATGAGGAACGCTCCCAGCGGCCCAACGAGCGCGACGGTGCACACGATCGACAGGTGAATCTGCGATGGCGACTTGAATACGTAGTCGGTGAACAACGCCACAATCGTGGGACCACATGCGTATGCAATGATCGAGGACATCATAATATACACTGCATAGATCTGCCCCCTCAGATGATTTGGCGTAATCAACTGGAGAGATACCGTCGAAAGGGGGAAGATCATCGCGAAGAAGAAGTTCGCGACAGCGGCCACGAGCACAGACGCCAACATAGTGTGCATGAGAGGCGCGGCGATAGCTGGGACAAAGCCTAATATCGCCGCCGAGGTCATGATCTTATGCTGGACTCCGCGAATTCCCCGCGAAACGAGCGCGTCGCCAAGAAATCCCGCCACGATTACGCCGCCCAGACTCCCGAACAGGACGGCCAGGCCGTAGGCATAACCCGCCGCCGCGGCCGTAGAACCAAATCGCCGGACAAAGAGCGTCGGTAGCCAGCTATGCAAGGCGAGGACAAGCAGCGAGATCAGACATACGCCCAAGAGCTGCGAGCCGACCAGACGCCACCGGCGTCGAAGGAATACAAGTAGACTGTCGCGCGGCGCTGTCTCCGGCCGTTCCGCCTCAAGGCTACGATTGGTGTGCCGAGGGGCTTCCTTCACGAAGAAAAACAAGCCGCTGTAGACGATGCCGAGGGCGCCCGCGAGCGCGAATATCGACTGCCACGGCCGCAAAGTCACAAGCCCTGGAATCGAGAACGGCCCCATCGTGTGAATCGTCTGGATCAGCAACGCACCCAGGATCAGCGCCATGCCATTGCCAGCGACACTGCCCAAGGACACGCAGGCGATCGGACGGGCAGCCCGTTGCGGCGGGAAATAGTCCATGATCGTAGAGGTCGCCGCCGGCGCCAATCCGGCCTCGCCTACGCCGACCGACACCCGTCCAACGAAGAGCTGGGCAAACGAACCGGCGAACCCACACCCCGCAGTCGCGAGGCTCCAACCGAAGATGGAGGCGGCCATGATGAAGCGTCGGTTGCTACGGTCGGCGGCCTGGCCAAGCAAGAGCCCGCAGGTCGCGTACAGGAGTGTGAACGCGAAGCCCTGGAGTAAGCTGATCTGGGTGTCCGATAGCAAAAGGTCATGCTTGATCGGCTCGACCAAGAGGACGAGCAGCATGCGGTCGGCCATGGAGAGGGTACTCGCGACGGTCAGCACCGCGACGACGAACCAGGCGTAGGGCTCACTGCGCCAGCTGAAACCGAGCTCCGCCGCCCGGACATCGGCTCCAACGCCCAGCATCGTCCCCTCCGATTTATCATAGAACGATTGTTCGTTCAGTTGGAACAACCGTATTCCCTGTCGGCCGGATGTCAACGGTCGGACGGCGCGCATAGGCGTCGCTGACGCGAGCCCCAATTGATCACTCTACGGGCTGAGGCGCGATCGATCCCAGAGAGTGCGGTGAGCGGCGATCAGCTCCCGGGGTTGAACTCAGCGGCGCCTCTTTTGGTCAAGACGCCTCGCAGCAGAATATCCGTGCTGGATCGGACGTATTCGTCGATGGTGCATACGGTCTTGAAGTACCAAGACTTTAACGCCCAGCCATGGGCAGTCATAACAATCTGATAGGTGAAGACATCAACCTCAACATCGCGGATATAGCCCCCCTCGATACATTCTCGAACCACATCCGATATCATGGTGTTGGTGGCTAGTTCCTTCTTCTGGATGACCTCACGCTTGTGCTTGGGAAGCGACTTCGTCGAGCGATAGGCCAAGACCGTGGCCGCGCGCATATCGTCTACGATCCGACAGTAGGCCGAGATGGCGGCTTCGAGCCTCGCGATCGGAGAGCCCGCCTTTGCTATCGCGGGAGGAAGCTCTCGCGCATAGGCGTCAACGACCTGCTCCAGCACGAGAAGTAGGACGTCATCTTTGTCCGTGACATATTGATATACAAGTCCTGGGCTAACTCCGGCCCGCTTTGCAATGTCTTTGATCGACGTCTTGAAGTAACCGGCACTGGCAAATAGTTCGGTAGCGGCTTCAACAATTTGCTTTCGGCGCCGAGAAACCAGCGCCGGATCTTCCACCGCACTCGTGACTTCGTACGCCATTAGATCGTCTCCATTGGTGAATGTTCGTTTATTCACTCAGGGGTGTCAACCGGCCCTCATGCGCTGCAAACTCGGCAAGCAAGTCGATCTCCCTCGCACGAGCTGCTCCATGAACGCTGCGAATAGGGGAAAATCAGACCATAGCCTGCACGATGGACGGACCTACGCTATCTTCGCCGTGGAAGTGGCGAATCAACGCGGACTCCCCTTACGACGACATTATTCTACCTAGCGCATGGGGATGGCGCACGCGGGCTCCTCCGCCTCGGGCGCCTCGGACGCGGGCGGCCCTGGGTGGGCAGCGGGCACAGGCCGCTCTGTCAGCGCACCGCGGTCGCGCCGAACTCAACGTGGTGACGCGTCGTTGCGACGATTTTGCCCGTAACACCTCGCGCGCCAATTAACTGAAGCCCGGTCGAGACTTCCTGGATCGGCACGACAGCTGCGATGATCGGCCGCCCACCACCCGAGACCGCGAGCCTGAAGATCTCGGCTTGCACGACGGCTGCCTCCTCCGAATCCTCGTCTCGAAAATACCCCCAGTGGACGCCCACGACGCTGATCTGCTTCAGCAGCAGATAGTTTGCGCGCACGGTCGGGATCGTCCCGGACGCGAACCCGACGACGAGCATACGTCCACCCTTTCGGAGTAGGCGCAGGCTCTCGTCGAACACCGCGCCCCCGACCTGATCCATGACAAGGTCAACGCCTGCGCCTTCAGTTATGGACAGCAGGTCCTGGCGGAGTGTGTCGCGGGTTTTCGAAACATCCAGCACCGCATCGGCGCCCAGTCCGCGCACCAACTCGGCCTTTTCGGGCGAACCCACCGCAGCGATGACGAATGCGCCGGCGGCTTTGGCCAGCTGTACCGCAGCCATGCCCACTCCACCAGATGCGCCCGTCACGAGGACACGCTCGCCGGCCCGCAGACGGCCGCGTTGATGAAGCGCAAAATAAGCGGTCTGATAGGCGACCCCCAAGGCCGCCGCCTCGATAAGCGTCAGGCTGTCCGGCACCGGGTAGCAGTTCGCGGCCGCAACGACCAACTGCTCGGCGTAGGCGCCTTTCTCCATGACCGCGGAAACGCGGTCTCCGGGCTTCAGACCCACGACACCGGCGCCGACCGCGCGAACGACCCCGGCAGCTTCCTTTCCTGGAGTGAAGGGAAGCGGATAGAGATCTTGATAGGTGCCGGCCACAACGAGGAGATCCGGGAAGTTCACCCCGATGGCATGAACTTCCAGAAGGACCTCGTTCGGACCGGGCGCCAGGTCCGGCACCTCGCGCCAGGCGAGCGACTCCGGGGGTCCAAACGCCTCGATCAACATGGCATGCATCGGTCTGCTCCGGGCTTCTACTGGTTGGATCGGATCTGGAGGTGCCGCGTTCGAATACTCATGTCAGACGCCCCCCCGACACATAGATCAGATCACCCGTGATGAAGCCTGAGGTAGCGGACGCCAGCATCAGCATTGCGTTGACGATGTCGTCTGGCTGCGCTTCGCGCTTGATGTGCTGACGCGCCATGGCGCGCTCGAGGAAGTCGGCATAGTTGGGATTGGACCGCACGCGCTCAGTCGACACCATGCCCGGCGCGATAGTGTTGACCGTGACCTGATGCGGCCCGAGTTCCATCGCGAGACTTCTTGTGAGCCCTAAGAGGCCGGCCTTGGCGGACACGTAGTTGGCGCGGTTCAACTCGCCGAGGTGGGACCGGGAGGAGATGTTTATGATCCGCCCGTAGTTCTGGGCGATCATCAAGGGCGCAATGGCTCGTGCGCAGTAAAAAGGGCCCTTCAGGTTGACGTCGACGACGCGGTCCCACTGGGCATCGGTCATCGCCGTCACCGGCGCATCGTCGTTGATCGCCGCGTTGTTGATCAGGACATGTACTGTCCCGAAGTGCGCTCGGATCTGATCCACTACGCGCGCGACATCCGCGCTGCTGGCCACCGACCCGGCGACACCCATCGCCTCGCCGCCATGGTCCTTGATCTCCGCCGCGACCTGCTCGACCGTTTGCATGTCCTGGTCCCAGACCACGACGCGGGCGCCCTCACCCGCAAAGGACAGGGCTGCCGTCTTGCCGATTCCGCCAGCCGCGCCAGTTATCACCGCAACCTGGCCCGCGAGTCCGAGGTCCATCCCGATCAGCCCATCATCGCACTGTGCCGGCTCATTCCGAGTCAACTGCTTCGAAGACCGCCTTCGCCGCAGCGAACGCGTCCCTCCCCGCGGGCATGCCGCAATACAGCGTCACCTGTATAAACGTTTCCAGGATGTCCTCGCGCGACGTCCCGTTGCGCAAGGCGGCCCGAAGGTGCATCCGCAGCTCGTCCGGTCGGTTCAGAGCGCACAGGATCGCCAAGGTGATCAAACTGCGTGTGGCGCGCGGCATGCCCGGTCGCGCCCAGGCTGCGCCGTAGCAGAACTCGTTGACCAAATCCTGGAAGTGGGCGCCGAATGGCCCCGCCCCGTCCATCGCGCGATCGACATAATCCGCGCCGAGCATTTCCCGGCGAACCGCCAATCCCTCGTCATAACGCTTGCGATCCATAGGACCTCCGGCATAGAAATTGACCGATTGTTCGTTCACTTGTGAGCAATTCCGCACTCTGTCAAGCGCCTGAGGGTGGTCAGAGAGGCGCGCGGATCAGCGCGCGACGGCGGCTTTCGTCTCCAATAGGGACGTACGCTCCGACAGGAGGCAGTCGCCCCTGATCTCCTGGAAATGCCGCTCGCCGCGCCCGGTCAGGACTGCCTTGAGGAGCAGTCGTAGGCCGCGATCGACATATTCTTCGATGGTCATCCGCCCCGCGAAGTTCCAGGACTTCAGCGACCAAGCGTGGGAATGCAGAACGATTTGATAGGTGAATGTCTCCACATCAATGTCGGAGAACAACCCCAGGTCGACACACTCCCGTACGATCGAGGCGATGAGCTCGTTCGTATCGAGCTCCAACTGCTTTAGCGTGTCCCGGTGCGCCCGGGTTAGGGACTTGGTCTCTCGGTAGGTCAACGTCGTCGCATCGACGCTGCGCGCCTGGACGCGCCCATAGGCATGCACCGCCTGGCAGAAGCGGGACAGGGGGTCGACGATCCCTTTCGTCGCGGCTGGAATTTCCGCGCGGTAGCCGTTCAGGACCGCTGAGAGGGAATAGTAGAGGAGCTCTTCCTTATCGGAAAAGTACTGGTAAATCATACCTATACTGACGCCCGCCTCTTCCGCCACGTCGCGGATCGTCGTCGGGTGATACCCATTCTTGCTGAAGCATTTGATCGCCGCATTGGAGATCTGGAGTCGCCTGCGCTCGGCGAGAAGGGCTGGATCAGCTTTACTGCGTCCCATCTAAACCTCTCGATTGTCCATCAATCGCAGTCCGCTGACCGGCGTTGGATCATCCGCAACAACTTCAAGCGACATCGATGCGGTCACAGGCATATCCAACGCCTACCTACGGTCGCTTCGGGCCATTGGACATCTTCCTCGACAGCTTGCGCCTCACTTGGCGCCAACGCCACCTACTCGACGAGAAGTTGCTCGTTGTGCTCCCCGAGTTCCGGATAGCGGTCCAGTTCCTCTTGGCTGCGAAAGATGTCGCTGATCGGAACAGGCACGGCGACCATGCTTCCCTCCTCCGTGGCGACGCGGCGGTTGAAGAGCCCTCGCGCCAGAAAATGCGGGTCTTCCATCGCCTCCTCCACGGTTCTCACGACTGAGCAGCACACATCCGCCGCCGCGAATACCTCGGTCCACGCCTGCGCCGTCCGTTGAGCGATCGCGTCTGCCACCGCCGAGATCGTCGCCTGCGGATCGGCGTCGATGCAGCGATACTCCCGATCAAGACCGATCAAATCGCAAAAGAGGGTCCAGAAGCGCTCTTCGATGGGCGCGGCGGCGATGAAGCGGTTATCAGAGGTGCGGTATATGTTGTAGCGCGGCGAGCCGCCCGTGGTGAGGCGGCTCCCAGGTTTCGGCCATTCTCCGGCTCCGACGCCCTCGGCGAGAGCCCAATAGAGGAAGGTGAGGACGTTGTCGCTCATCGAGATGTCGAGGAAGCAACCGTCGCCGGTACGATCCCGTTGCAGCAGCGCCAGCAGGATGTTCATGACCGCAGGATAAGCGCCCCCTGCGATGTCGGCGATCAGCGCCGGCGGAAGAGGTGGCGAGCCGTCCCGGCTGGCGACAAGGCTCAAGAGGCCAGCATCGCCGACATAGTTCAGATCGTGGGCAGCCACATCGGATTTAGGTCCGGTTTGCCCATATCCCGTGATCGAACAGTAGATGATCGACGGATTGATCCGCCGGACGTCCTCATAGCCGAGGCCGAGCCGCGCCATTGCACCGGGCCGAAACTGGTCGACGATCACATCGGCGCTTTCGATCAGCGGCGCCAAGCTCGCCAGAGCGCCATCGGCCTTCAAATCGATCGCGATGCTGCGCTTGCCGCGGTTGAGCTGCGGGAAGTTCACACTGACCGAGCCCACTCGCGGGGTGTAGCCGCGCATCTCGTCCCCAGTCGGCTTTTCGATCTTAATGACCTCGGCGCCAGCCTCCGCGAGGAGCAAGGTCGCCAGCGGACCGGGCAATAGGCCGCTGAAATCAAGGACCCTGACACCTTGGAGTACTCGCATAACCAACCTCCTGGCCTGACGGGTGGGATCGCGCTTGCGAATGGGACTGGATTCCGCCAAGTCGCAGACTTATGCTGAATGAACAATCGGTCGATTGCAACGGTTGGCGAAACGGCGCTGAATTCGGGCGGGGAGTCATCACATGGACATGAAGGTGTTCCTGACGTCCGAGCGCATCGCGGAGATGGGCGCCAAGGGTCACTGGGCGGACCGCGTGCTTCTGGAGGATCTAGAGCGGGAAGTTCGTTTGAGCCCCCACGCGCCCGCAATCGTGGAATACAGAAGCTCGGAAAACACGCGCGTCGAGTTGAGCTATCGGGAGCTTGCCGAGCGCGCAGAAGCGATCTCTCGTAACTTGGCGCGCCGGGGCATCGCCCCCGGCGACGTCGTGTCCTACGTCCTCCCCAATTGGTGGCAGGCCGTGGCCCTCCATCTCGCCTGCCTGAAGATCGGCGCCGTCAGCAATCCGCTCATGCCGATTTTTCGCGAGCGGGAACTACGCTTCATGCTGGCGTTCGCGGAATCGAAGCTGCTGATCATTCCGAAGACGTTCCGAAATTTCGACTATGTCCAGATGATCGATGGCATTCGGGCCGAACTTCCCGGCCTGCAGGGCGTGCTAGTCGTCGGGGGTGAAGGCGAGAATTCGTTCGATACCCTGCTCGCCGCGTCCGATGGCACTGAGCCCAGCCGCGTCCCGTCCGGGCCAAACGACGTCATCGAGATCCTCTACACCTCTGGCACCACCGGCCAGCCCAAAGGTGTCATGCACACCTCCAACACGCTCATGAGCGCGTTGTCGGCATTCATCGACAGGTTCCGCCTCACGTCCGACGATACAGTGCTGATGGCGTCGCCCTTGGCCCATCAGACGGGCTTCGCCTACGGCATGATGCTGGCCGTCCGCCTCGGCTGTCCGCTTGTCCTCATGGATGTCTGGAACGCCGAGCGCGGCGCCGAGATCATCAGGGCGGAGGGTGTCACCTTCACCATGGCCTCCACGCCGTTCCTGGCCGACCTGACGGCTGTCGCCGAGCAGTCCCCGAGTTCGATGCGCTCGCTGCGGGTTTTTGTCACCGCCGGAGCCCCAATTCCATCCGTGCTCGTAACAAGGGCGCGCGAACTCCTCGGCGCACATATCGTGTCGGCCTGGGGCATGACGGAAAACGGCACCGTGACGTCCACTCTGTTGGACGATCCTACGGCGCGCGCCGCCGAGACCGATGGCCGGCCGCTCCGAGGCATGGAAGTCCGCGTCGTCAGCCGGGTTGGTCGGCCGGCGCAACCAAGTGAGGAGGGCCGCCTCCAGGCCCGA
Source organism: Phenylobacterium sp. (assembly GCF_036264965.1). GTDB lineage: Bacteria > Pseudomonadota > Alphaproteobacteria > Caulobacterales > Caulobacteraceae > Phenylobacterium. The sequence goes on along the minus strand of NZ_DATAPY010000042.1, from coordinate 17,685 downwards.
ACGCCGAGTTGCTTCGTCGGGTATCTGAAACGGCCGGAACTCAACGAGATCGACCGGGAGGGCTGGTTCGAAACCGGTGACATCGCGCGCCTCTCAGCGGATGGCTACATCCGGATCACCGGACGGGCGAAGGACGTCATCATACGCGGCGGCGAGAACATCCCCGTCGTGGAGGTTGAAAACCTCCTCTACAAGCACCCCGACATCGTCGACGTGGCGATCGTGGCCATGCCCGATCCACGGCTAGGCGAGCGCGCATGCGCCTTTGTCGTCGCCCGCCCCGGCGCAGATATTTCCCTTGGTGAGGTGGTCACATTCTTGGAGGAATTCCAACTCGCACGTCAGTACATGCCGGAGCGTGTGGAATTGATGGAGGAATTGCCGCGCACGGCCAGCGGCAAGATACAGAAAGTCGCGCTGCGCGCCGTCGCCAAGTCCCTGGTCGTCGGTTTGGCGACGGCGGAGTAGGCGCATGATACTCACCGAAGAACAGTCGATGATCCGCGATGTCGCGCGCGCCTTCGCCCGGGAGCAACTCGCACCAAACTCGGCGCAATGGGAGACCGAGGCCCGACTTCCGCGTTCGGTCCTGACGGAGATGGGCCGCCTCGGCCTCCTCGGCCTGACCGTTCCAGAGGAATGGGGCGGAGCGGGTCTGGACTATGTGGGGTACGCTCTGGCGTTGATCGAGATCGCCGCCGGCGACGGCGCGACCTCAACGATCATGAGCGGCCACAACTCGGTCGGCTGCGGGCCGATCCTCGAGTACGGAACCTCAGCGCAAAAGGAACGCTACCTTCGACCCCTGGCCTTGGGGGAGAAGCTCAGCTGCTTTTGTCTCACGGAGCCGCAGAGCGGCTCTGATGCGTCGGCCCTTCTCACCCGCGCCGAGCGGACGCCAAATGGCTGGCGGCTGAACGGCCGCAAGCAGTTCATCACCAGCGGATCCATCGCCGACTTGGCGGTGGTCTTTGCACGCACAGACCCTGCTGCTGGCAAGCGCGGCATTAGCGCCTTCCTCGTTCCGACTGACAATCCCGGCTACCGCGTGGCCAGGACCGAAAAGAAGATGGGGCAGAACGCCTCGGACACCTGCGAGATCGGCCTGGAGGACGTGGAGGTTCCGGATGACAGCCTGCTGGGCGAGCCCGGTCAGGGCTACCGGATCGCCCTTTCCAATCTTGAGGGCGGGCGGATCGGGATCGCCGCCCAAGCGGTCGGAATGGCGCGGGCGGCGACGGAGATGGCCCTGGCCTACGCCCAGGAGCGCAAGGCTTTCGGACGCAAAATCTACGACTACCAGGCGGTCTCTTTCCGGATCGCCGATATGGCCACTGCCGTGGCGGCCGCGGAGCAGCTCGTGCTTCACGCTGCGGCCCTCAAGAGCGCCGGCCGGCCCTGTCTGCTCGAAGCCTCAATGGCGAAACTGTTTGCCTCCGAAACAGCCGAGCGGGTGTGTTCCGACGCCCTGCAGACCTTTGGCGGCAACGGCTACATCGCCGACTATGAGGTCGAGAGAATCTACCGGGCAGTGCGCGTCACCAAGATTTATGAAGGCACCAATGACATCCAGCGGCTGGTGATCAGCCGCGCCTTGGCGCCGAGCTGACACCGCATCTCCGCACGTTGCCGCCGAGCCGCAGATTCGGGAAAACCGGGATAGAGGTCGAGATGTATCCAGAAGTCTTGCAGCACATTCAGGGCAGCTGGGCGCCCGGTTCGGACTCCCACAGACGTGCGGTGCTGAATCCCGCCACCGGGGAGCCGCTCGGGGAATATGTCTGCGTCAGCAAGGCGGATCTCGACCGCGCCCTGGCCGCCTCGCTGGAGGGCTTTCGAATCTGGAGCCGCGTCTCTGCCTTTGAGCGCTGCAAGATCATGCGCCGCGCCGCCGGCCTGCTTCGCGAGCGCGCCTCGGAGTTCGCTGCGATCCTGACGCTCGAACTCGGCAAGCCGCCCGCAGAGGCTGCGATCGAAGTCCAGTCGTCTGCCGACATCGTCGAATGGTTCGCGGAGGAAGGGCGTAGAGCCTACGGCCAGGTCATTCCGGCGCGCGCCGATCTGGTGCAGCAGGTCCTCACGCGCGAGCCTGTGGGGCCGGTCGCGGCTTTCACACCATGGAATTTCCCGATCAATCAGCCGGCGCGCAAGATTTCGGCCGCCCTCGCGGCGGGGTGCTCCGTCATCCTCAAGCCTGCCGAAGAGACGCCGGCCACGGCGATGGAGTTGGTCCGGATCTTTCTCGAAGCGGGCGTTCCGCCGACCGTGATTGGATTTGTCGTCGGGGAGCCTTCGACTATCTCCGAACACTTGATCTCCAGCCCCATCATTCGGAAGATCTCGTTCACCGGGTCCACCGCGATCGGACGCCGCTTATCGGCGCTCGCGGGCGAGCATCTGAAACGCACCACGATGGAACTCGGCGGCCATGCGCCCGCCATCGTCTGGGATGACGCGGACACGCCTGCAGCTGTGCGCGTGCTCGCGGCCGCCAAGTTTCGCAATGCCGGCCAAGTCTGCATTTCGCCGACCCGTTTTCTCGTCCACGATAGCGTGTTCGATGCTTTCTCGACGGCGTTTGTCGCGTTTGCGAAGGGCCTCGACGTTGGTCCGGATGCGCACGCGGGCGGCCAGATGGGGCCGCTGGCCCATGCCCGGCGCCTTGAAGCGGTGGACGCCCTGGTCCAGGACGCCGTGGCCAGAGGTGCGGACTTGGCCTGCGGTGGACGCCGGATCGGAAATCGAGGCTTCTTCTACGCGCCGACGGTGCTTCGGGACGTGCCCATGGAGGCGCGGATCATGAACGAGGAGGCATTCGGCCCCGTCGCCGTGCTCAACAGGACGCGTGACGTGCCGGCGGTGATTGAGGAAGCTAACCGCCTCGACTATGGCCTCGCCGCCTACGCTTTCACCGGCTCGGCGAAACTCGCGGCAACCTTTGGGCGCGAGATCGAGGCGGGCATGATTTCGATCAACCACTCGGGCCTGGCACTGCCCGAACTGCACTTCGGCGGCGTCAAGAGTTCCGGCCATGGAAGCGAGGGCGGGAGCGAGGCCCTTGAGGCCTACTTCAATCTAAAGCTCGTCACGACGCTCGCCGACTAGACGCGCCGATCCTTGAGACGATGCCGGCTGTCGACGGCCGCGGACAGGAAGCATTGCTCCTTCGGAGCCGCACCGGAATCAGTGCCTGAGGGAATGACGTCTTCGGCGCCCGGACGGCTTCATTTAGCCCGCCTGCCCCGATGCAAACTCCTTGAGGGGCTGCTCGACGTCCGACAGCAAGGCCGGATCGATCCGAAGCCCAAGTTCGACCAGGCGTCGGCCCTGCACATAGTCTCGCGTCGCGTTGACGCAATCCAACGCGACGACGCGACCGTCACGCAGATAGACGACGGAGAACGATCGCGTTGCCGGATCGCCGCGCAAGACTGTCGCGTCGTAGCCGGCGGCCAATCCAACGGTCTGCAGCTTGAGATCGTACTGGTCCGACCAGAACCACGGCGCCGCTGGGCTTGGTCCATCAAGGCCCATCAGATGTCGAGTGGCGACTCCGGCCTGATTCGTCGCATTCTGTACCGACTCGATGCGCACACGCCGGCCTTCGGCGAACGGGTTTGCCTGGACCGCGCAGTCTCCTATCGCGTAGACGTTTGGCAGGCTGGTGCGGCACGCCTCGTCGACCTCAACGCCGATGTCGCCCACCGCACCCGCCGCGAGAATCGGCGCGACAGAGGGGTTGATGCCGATGCCGACGATGACCAGGTCGGCCGGCAGGACTTGTCCGTCCTTCAGCCGCACCCCGGTTAGGTGGCCGTCTCGCCCTTCAAGACATTCCACGGCGGCGTCCGTGCGGACATCGACGCCCTGGGCGCGATGTTCCGCTTCGTAGAACCGCGAGATGCCCTCGCCCGCGACGCGTGGCAGCAAGCGATCGAGCGCCTCCAGAACCACCACACGCTTGCCGAGCTTAGTGAGCACCGCCGCCGCTTCAAGGCCAATGAACCCACCGCCCACGACCACCACCCGATCCCCACGACCGAGCTGCCCGACGAGCGCGTCGACATCGGCGCGGTCGCGAACGGTGTGGACTTCCGGGAAATCGGCGCCTGGGCATGCGAGCATGCGCGGCTTGCCGCCAGCGGCCCAGATCAAGACCCCGTAGTTGAGTTCGCCCCCATCCTGAAACTCCAGACGGCGGGTCTCCGGTCTGACCGCAGCGACGCGATGGCCGAGCCGCATGGTGATGCGCTGCTCCGTCCAGAAGGCCGCAGGCCGGATTAGGCATCGTTCGAACGTCTTGTCGCCCGCGAGATAGTCTTTGGATAGCGGCGGGCGTTCGTAGGGCAGATGCGGTTCGTCGCCGACGATCGTGATGGCGCCGTCAAAGTTCAGCTGGCGAAGGACTATCGCGGCCTGTGAGCCGCCGTGCCCGGCCCCTACGATGACGACGTCCGACGCGTTCATTGCGGATCAGTCGGCTGGCGCGATTTCGACGCGGAGACCATCCAGCTGCTCGGTCCAGGTGAGCTGACATGACAGGCGCGAGCGTTCGCCGCGGTGGGTCGAGGTATCCAAGAGGTCGTCCTCGTCTTCAGTCATCCGAGGAAGCCGATCCCGGAACGAGTCGTCGACGTAGACGTGACAAGTGGCGCACGCGCAGGACCCACCGCAGATCGCCTCGATGTCGCCGATCCCGCTCGCGCGGATCAACTCCATGACCGAATGGTTGTCCTTGCCCTCGACTAGGACAGCGACTCCCGCCCGCGTCGACACATGCAATGTCGCCACGCTGGTTCCTCCGAATAGGTTCAACGGTAGCCTGTCACCACCGTCCACTATGGCGGATCATCAACGGCTACGTCAATTTGAACGAATGATCGTTCATGTAGATATGGCAATTTTTATGGCCGCCGCGCGACGCCGCCGCCGCCGCCGCTGCAGGGCGATTGCACAATTGACTCCCAGGACGCCGCGCTCGTACAATTTCGATGAGCGAACGCTCATTCAATGAGTGGCGAGCGAAGCTGACGCGGCCGATTTGCGCGCCGGCGCAAAACAAGACGTAGGAAGGTCGAAATGCTCACCGGGCCGCTGGCGCAACGCCTCTGCGACGTCTCCAAGAGTACGCCTGTTGGCGAGGCATTTCGGTCTTCGTGGTTGCCTGTCCTTCGCATCGAGCGACTGGAAGCGGGCGGTTCGCCCGTACCCTTTACTTTGCTGGGTGAACCGCTTGTGGCGTTCCGCGCCGCAAACGGTGAGGTGGCGGTGTTTGACGAACACTGTCCTCATCGCGGCTGTTCCTTGTCGATCGCCCACCCCAAGGACGACTCCCTGGTTTGCGTCTTCCATGGCTGGAAATTCCATGTCTCCGGCAAATGCATTGACACGCCGAGCGAGGCCGACCCCAAGTTCACGTCACGGGTCCCCTTGCGGTCCTACCCCACCCGTGAAGCCGGCGGCGCGCTGTGGGTCTGCCTCGACCGAAAGGCGCCACCCCCCTTCCCCGATTTCCTATTCAACCAGCTCCCTGCGGATCGGCTCTACGCCCGAGTGGGCATGTGTGAATACAACTGGCTGACCGGAGTGGAAGGCGTTCTCGACCCGTCCCACGTCGGCGTCCTGCACGCCGATTGGGTGGGCGTCCCTCCTTCGCCCGGCGCCAAGGTGAGCCAGGACGTCTTGATGTCTGGCCAGAACCTGGTGCCAAAGATCGAGATTGAACCTACGGAATACGGCTTCAGCTACGCAGCGATCCGCAGCTTGCCCGACGGCCAGACGCACATGCGCGTGCATGAATACGTCGCCCCCAGCGGCGTGTTCGTCGGGAATTCCACGGCGGAGCGGCAGCTTTTTGTTTGCCTGACGCCCATCGACAATTTCCGGACCATGTTCTGGTTCTTCTGGTTCACGCCCGACGGTCCGATGACGCCAGACATCCGCGCCTTCGCCCTGCAGGGCGCCGACCTGAACGACGACAACTACTGTGGTTCGCTTCGCGAGCAGCCATTCTGGGGCCAAAATCGGGATAAGGTGAGGAACCAGGACAGTTTCACTGGCCTCAACAGCATCCTCTTTGAGGACATCGTCGCCGGTGAGGCCCAAGGTCGCTGGACCGACCCGAAGCGGGAGTTCCTTGGTCCCTCAGATGCGGCGATTGGCTATTTGCGGCGCTACCTGCTTGATCGGATTCCCGAGACGGGCACAGCCGCGCTCGCCCACGAGGGTCCAGTGGACTACGTCTCCATTGCCGGCATCGCCGGAGTGCATGGTCTGTCCACCGATTGGAAGACCTGGGTGGCAGAAGAGCGGGCGCGGCGCCGGTCGCGCCTGTCCAAGGCGCCGGGCAGCCTCAAGGACGCCGTCCCGGCGGAATGACTCGAGGCTCGGGCCGCTCCTCAGCTAAATCACCACCTCGACAAGGTAAGGGCCCGTTGAAGCCAGGCCGCGGGCGAGCTCACGGCTGACCTCTTCCAGAGTCTCAGCCCGTCCCGCCTCCACACCGAGCGACCGCGCCAGCCCTGTCCACTGTATGTCAGGATCTCCGATGGAGAGCACATCCAAGGCCCGGCGACCGGGGTTCATGGCGCCAACGTTCGAGAGCTCCGAAAGGAGCACCTGGTAGCGCCGGTTGGCGAACACCAGGATGGTTATATCGAGACCCTCCCGGGCCATCGTCCAGAGTGCCTGGGGCGTATACATCGCGCTACCGTCGCCCTCTAGCGCGATGACTTTGCGGTCGGGCGCAGCCACAGCGGCGCCGATCGCCACTGGGAGGCCATAGCCCAAGGATCCGCCCATGATGCTTGCCCAATCGTGCGGCCGGGCCGAGGTCGTGAGCGGGAGGAACACTCGGCCCGTGGTGATCGCCTCGTCGACAACGAAAGCGTTGTCCGGGATTTGGGCCGCCAGGATGGCAGCCAGACCCTCAGATGTGATCTTGCCAGTGGGGAGTTGCTGCTCGACATGCTCGGCGACACCCGCAGGTGGCGTCTGGGCCGCGCCGAGTTCGATGGCGAGCGCGTCCAAGGCCTGCTCGAGGTCATGCTCCGGATCCGCCAACTTGGTGATGACGCAGTGATCGGACGTGAGCACGCTGGGTCGGCCCGGGTAGGCGAAGAAGGACACCGGCGCGCGGGCGCCCACGAGAATGAGCTCTTGGACGCCTGCGAACGTCTCTAGGGCCGGCCCCGCTGGCACTGGCAGCTGCGGGATGACCACGCGACCCGCGCCGCGTTCCACCCGGGCGTTGTATTGCTCTGACAGCAGCTTGCAGCCCGTCGCCGCGGAGATGCGGCCAGCAAGCTCGCGGGCCCGACCTCGAAGCGCCTCGCCTGCCAGCAGCAGCATTGATGGGCGGCCGCTGCAAAGCGCGCGCGCCGCCGCAATGACGCTAGCCTCCGGCACGGGGGCGGATGGCTCCAGCGGGCGAGGCGCTGCGACGCGTTCTGGAGGACCCCAGGAGGCGTCGGCAGGCAGTATTAGGGTCGCCACCTTCCCAGGTCTGCCTCTGGCGGCGAGGATCGCGCCAGCAGCGTCTTCGGCAACCCGGCCCGGCGCTGAGATCGTCATCCAGTCGGACACGGGCCTCGCGAGGCCCGGCACGTCGCTGGACAACGGCGCGTCGTAGCGCAGGTGCGCGGTTGAGTGCTCGCCAACAATGTTGACGATCCCAGACCGGGCCTTCCGCGCGTTGTGCAAATTCGCCGAACCGTTGCTCAAGCCCGGGCCCAGGTGCAGCAGCGTCGACGCGGGTCGTCCGGCGGCCCGGTAATATCCATCCGCCGCGCCGGTCACAACGCCTTCGAACAACCCCAGCACACACCGCATCGGATGGATGCGATCGAGCGCCGAGACAAAGTGCATCTCGGACGTCCCAGGATTGGCGAAGCAGACATCGACGCCTCCGCCCAGGAGCGTCCACACCAGACTCTCGGCGCCGCTGGCCGGCTTCGGCACATCACTCATTTTGTCTGGTTCCCGCCCCGCTAACGCGCGGCCTAGTTACCTTGGAACACCGGCCGTTGCTTCGCGACAAAGGCATGATAGGCCCGGCTGTAGTCCTCGGTCTGCATGCAGATGGCTTGCGCCTGCGCTTCGGCCTCGATCGACTCGTCGATCCCCATGCTCCATTCCTGATGGAGGCAGGTTTTGGTGATCCCGTGGGCGAAGGTCGGACCGTCCGCGATCGAGGCCGCTAGGGCTTGGGCGTCCGCAAGCAGGGTTTCAGGCTCGCAAAGACGATTGAAGAAGCCCCACCGCTCACCCTCGGCTCCATCGACGGAGCGCCCGGTGTAGAGAAGCTCCGACGCGCGCCCGGCTCCGATCAGCCGCGGGAGGATGTTGCAAGCGCCCATGTCGGCGCCGGCCAGGCCCACGCGGACGAACAGGAACGCGACCTTGGCGGCGGCCGTGCCAAGGCGGATATCCGATGCCATGGCGATGATAGCTCCGGCCCCTGCGCAAACGCCGTCGACCGCTGAAATGATGGGTTGCGGACAGTGGCGCATGGCCTTGACGAAATCGCCCGTCATTCGGGTGAACTCGAGCAGACCAGCCATGTCGCCGGCCTCCTTCAGGCGAACCAAGGGACCGATGATCTCGTGCACATCGCCGCCGGAGCAGAAATTGCCGCCCGATCCCGTGATTACCACCGCGCTGACTTCGCGCGCGTAGCTCAGCGCCCTGAATGTGTCCCGAAGCTCCGCGTAGGACTCGAGTGTCAGAGGATTCTTCCGTTCGGGTCGATCAAGGGTGATGGTCGCAACCTTGCCGCTCATCTCCCACTTGAAGTGCTTCGGCTTGAACTGGGTGAAATCGGCCCCAGGGGGCGGGAACTGGACGGTCATGTTGCTTCCTTCAGAATTGTTGAAACCGCGCCGATCGGCCATCGGCCAATTGACGTGCGCCCAGCCATGGCGTGGCGCCGGTGGCAGGTTGGAGTGACCGAGGTCGGAGGCATCCAGGCTTTCCAGCATGCCGCCCTTTGCGACCGGTTCTCCAACGTCGCGAACCCTTGACCACACGTTCCCACGATCGCGAGTGACCCCGCAGCTAGTCGATTGAGTGAACAATCGTTCAACATCGCGGCGCGCGTCTGTCAAGGCCCGAATTGGCCCCGCCCCCAGACCCCCACCCCCGGCGGCTCAACGCCCGGGGGCCCACAGGCACCCGCGCTTCGCTACGCCAGCCGCGCGGAGGCGCTCCGCTACGCGCGGGACCCGCCTGTGGACTCCGGGGATGAGCCGCCAACCATCAACCCAGGGGGGTCAGTTTTAACTGTCGCCAGGGGGGTCAGATCCGGATGTCGCTTGATACACAGGCGCGCCGGTAAAGTTTCGTTCCGGATTTGCATCGGCGGGCCTGGGAGTCGCCACGTTGACAGCGGCGATCCGCGAGATGCATATGAATGATCAATCGTTCGCTGTTGCGTCGCGATATCCAGAGCGCAACCGGGCCGGAGGGAGCTGCGCATGTCGCAGGACGTGGAGGCCAGAACGGCCGGAGCCGATCAGCCGACCGAGCGTGAACTGCAGCATGTGCGGGTGGCGGTCGCCGGGTCGGTGGGTTCGATCACTCTCAACCGTGCGCCCGTGAACCAGATCGATGACGCCTTCCTGGACCAGCTCCTCGAGGCCCTCGCCCGCTGTGAGGCTGAGGGAGTTTCCGTCGTTCACATCCGCAGCGATCGTGAAATGTTCAGCGCGGGCGCGGATCTGCGCATGGTGAAGGCGCGGATCGACCGGCCGGACGGCGACCATGTCATGATGGCGACCAACCGCCGATTCCATGAGGTCTATGAACAACTCTCGGACTTTCCGGGCGTTACCGTGGCTGAGCTCAATGGCTATGCGCTGGGAGGCGGGTTAGAACTCGCCCTCGCCTGCGATCTTCGCGTCGCGGCCCACGAGGCAAAATTGGGTTTGCCGGAGGTCAAGGTCGGTTTGTTCCCCGGCGCTGGCGGAACTCAACGATTGTCCGTGTTATGCGGCCCTGGCATCGCCGCGCGCCTCATCTTGACCGGCGAACTCCTCTCCGGCGCCGAGGCGCAGCAGCTGGGTCTCGTCCAATGGGCATTCCCGGCCGCCGACCTGCCCCGAGAGACCTCGTCCTTGGTCGATAGAGTGGCGGCGCTTCCAGTGGGGGCCTTGAGGGCCGCCAAGGTCTGCCTGAGGCGCGCGCTGATGCTTCAGCCTGAAGGCCTAGCGGCTGAAATCCTCGAGACCGGGCGGCTCATGTCGGATGCCGAGACGCGCTCGCGGCTGATGGCCTTCCTCACCGGCAATCGCTGATCTGTGGGCGCCACGCGCCCGTTCGACGCCGCAGCGGCCGTGAAGCCGGAGCCGCGGCGGCGTGCCGCGGATCTCCAGGGATAGTCCTAAGGCGTCAAGCCGTGCGCGCCGGCGCCTTTCGGTCGGGCGCCAAGGTGAAGATATATTGATCTGGCGCCCGTTGCCCGCCGGCCTTCGGATCGATCCCGCCCCGACCCTTGTCGTTCTCGTAGACCAGGTACTCGCGCGGAACGTTCCATTCCGGAATGGCGTCCAGCCAAAGGCGCAGCAGCAAGCGCTTCTTCGAGGCGTCGTCGTCGTCTTCGAACTCAGACCGCGCGTGCAGGGTCGTATAGTTGTTGGCGAAGAAGATCTGCCCGGGGGACAGCTTGAATTCGAGGACGTTCTCATCACTGCCGGCGAAGGAGTCGAAGGTGTCCAGCGCTTCTCGTTCCAGCTCCGTCAGGGCCTGGCCATCCCGTCCGGCCAGTTCGATCGTCGTCCGGACGTAGTGCGAGAGAACAGTGCCCTCGAAGTCGCCCAAGGCGGGAATGAAGTAGGGCGTGATGATCGGCAGCCCCTCCTTTTGCTCGCCACGACGGTGATAGTGGAACCCTCGTTGGAGGGTCGGCAAGACGTGCGGAGCCTTTTCGAGGATGTCGTTGTAGATTGAGTGGACACTGCAGATCACGCTCTCGCCGCCAGCCTTCGCTTGGCGGATGCACATCAGCCCCATCATGTCACCAGCATCGGTATGCATATTGAGGGCGCCGCGGGCCTTATATGAGCGGGCAGCCGGCTTCTCGCCGGGCTTCGTCTCGTCTTGGACATAGCCCAGGACGTCACCAGCCGCGCTCTGACACACTGGTGTTCCCAGGCAGGACCCGATGAGCCAGTAGAACTTCTCCAAGACCGGGAGACTGTATTTGTCTTCGGGAATCCCATCCACGACGACGAAACCGCGACCCGTCTTCAAGGTGTCCTGAATGCTCGCCATCGTCGCACGGAGCGCGTCGAGCTTGAACTCAGCTGCGTTGAGGCTACGGAGCTCGGCGTTTTGGAACGCTTCGGTCTGGCTCGCCACCTCAAGTTCGCGGACAGCCTCCGCCGGCAGCTGAAGCGTGAAATCGCTCATGTTCTTGAAGTCGTCGGCGCGCCATGCCGAAGCGCCGCTGATGGACTGAGATTTCGAGACAGCCTGGCTCATGGCATTCCCCTGTATGAACGATCACTCATTCATGAGTATTGCAGCCGCGGCCTTCGATGGCAACCGAGCTACGCGCAGGCCAGTTGATTGCGCCGAGGGACATGGTGGAGCTGGCAGGACTCACATCCTCCCTCGCCCAGCTGCCATCCTGTGGGCGCTATCAACAATTGTCCCAACGCGGTGCGTGGGGATTCCCTGCGCAGAGACACGTTGCCAGGCGACTGCCCCCACCACCATTTCCTTCCGAAGACACAGCTCTTCCCCTCCGGGGCCGCTCCGCGTCTGCGCCCGGCGATTGCGTCCGCGCCCGTAAGCAGACAAGCTTGCAGAAAGTCTGGGAGGACGGGCGATGGGTATGGGCGTGGCGACGCGGCGGCTGGCCGTGGGCGTGCTGGCGGTTCTGGGCCTGGCCGGCGCGGCGCGGGCGGCGGATAGCGCGGCGGCGCTGAAGATCCGCATCCTCTCCTCGCGGCCAGACATGGTCAGCGGCGGCGACGCGCTGGTCGAGGTCCGTGGGCCCGCCAAGGGCGTGACGCTGACGCTGAACGGCAGGGACGTGACCGGCGACCTGCGGCGCGATCCGACCAGCCACAGCCTGCGCGGCCTGATCGGCGGCCTGACCGAGGGCAAGAACACACTGTCGGCCCGCGCCGGCGGCGCCAAGGCGACGCTGGCTGTCACCGACTATCCGATCACCGGACCGATCCTGTCCGGCCCGCACATCAACCCTTACGAATGCCGCACAGAGGAATCCGGGCTCGGCAAGCCGCTCGACAAGGACTGCTCGGCCGCCGAACGGACCGACTATTTCTACCGGTCGACGGACGGGAAGTTCAAAGCGCTGGCCAGCGCCGCGGACCGGCCCGCCGACCTGGCGACCACGACGACCATCGACGGCGCCAGCGTCCCCTATGTGGTCCGGGTGGAGTCCGGCACGATCAACCGCAGCATCTACCGCATCGCCATGCTGGAAGACCCCAAGGGCTGGAACCACCGGCTGGCGGTGAGCTTCGGCGGCGGCGCGGGCGCGAAGTACAATCAGGGCGTCAACGACGCCCAGGCGGCCTTGAGCGACCTCTATCTGTCGCGCGGCTTCGCCCACATGGTCGCCACCGAGCTGGTCAACAACCTGCACGGCAACGCCGTCCTGCAGGGCGAGACCCTGATGATGCTCAAGGAGCGCTTCATCAAGCGCCACGGGGTCCCGAAGTGGACCGTCGGCAACGGCGGGTCCGGCGGGGCGATCCAGCAGCTGACCATCACCCAGATGTACCCGGGCCTGCTTGACGGCCTGCAGCCCTCGCTGTCCTTCCCGGATTCGACACTGCACACCGCCGACTGCGGCGGGCTGCAGAAATATTGGAAGTCCGACGCCGGCAAGGGCTGGAGCCAGGAGAAGAAGACCGCGGTCGAGGGCTTCACGCCCGGCACCTGCCGCGCCTGGGAGGCCTCGTTCGTGCCGGTCTCCAACTCCGGCAACAAGCCGGGCTGCGACCTGAAGGACCAGAGCCTGGTCTGGGACAAGCAGACCAATCCCAAGGGCGCCCGCTGCGCCCTGGCCGACATGCGGGTCAACATCTACGGCCGCGATCCTGCGACCGGCTATGCGCGCAAGACCGAGGACAATGTCGGCCTGCAGTACGGGCTCAAAGGACTGAACGCCGGCAAGATCAGCGTCGACGAGTTCCTCGACCTCAACGAGAAGATCGGCGGCTATGACGACGACGGGGCCTTCTCCGAGCATCGGAGCCACGGCGACCCGATCGCGCTGAAGGCGGCCTATGCGTCGGGCCTGCTGAATGGCGGCGGCGGGGGCCTGGCGACCGTGCCGATCCTGCACTACCGCACCTACAACGACCCGCTCGGCGACATCCACAGCCGCGAGCGCGACATGACGATCCGCGCGCGGCTGGTGAAGGCCAACGGCGACGGCGACAACGAGGTCTTCTGGGTGGGCCCCGGCGCCTCGCCCGGCGGGCCGCGGGGCGATCCGGCGGTCGCCAGGTCCTTCGCCCTCATGTCCGGCCAGGCGCTCGACGCCATGACCAAATGGCTGGACAGACTGGCCGCTGACTCCGCGCCGCTGAGCCACGCCAAGGTGGTCAAGGACAAGCCCGCCGAGGCCAAGGACGCCTATTTCAGTCCCGACGGCGCCAAGCACGTGGAAAAGGCGACCTGGGACGGCCCGGGCGGCTACAACACCATGTACCCCAACCACTCCGAGCCGCGGATCGAGGCCGGGGCGCCGATCGCCAACGACGTGCTGAAGTGCAGCCTGAAGCCGGTCAGCGCCGCCGACTATAAGGTGAAGCTCAACGCCGCTCAGCTGGCGCGCCTGAAGGCGATCTTCCCGACCGGCGTCTGCGATTTCTCGAAGACGGGCGTCGGCCAGGTCCCGCTGAAGGGAACCTACCAGCGCTACTAGGGCAGACGCCTCAGCCGGCGACGAGGCTCACGTGGGTCGCCCCGAGCGACGCCAGCGTCGCCGCCCGTTGGGGCGTGGCGACGCGGTAGACCAGGACCGACTTCGCTACCTTCTTCGCCGCGGCGATGGTGACGGTGGCCCAGCCCGTGAACTCGGCGTCGCCGAGCCCTAGCGGGCACTCGAAGGAGAGCGCCTGCAGACCCGCGCCCTTCATCCGCTCCATCGACGCCGCCGTCGAGCCGGTCATCCGTCCAACGACCAGCAGGGAGAACGGCCGGACCAGGGAGGTTGCGGCCAGCAGCGCGCCGGGCGGCACGCCCTCGATGTCGAGGATATCGCAGACGACGCCCAACCGGACGAGGCTGCCCGCCTCCTTCAGCGGCTCCACGAGTTCGGCGCGGCCCTTCTGGCTGGACAGGCTGGTGAACGAGAGCGGGACGATCAGGCTGAGCTGGCGCTCGCCGCCGGCTTCCACGCGCAGGCGGTCGATGCCGCGGGTGATGGTGGCCAGGTCGGCCCGCAGGATGTCTGCGGCCGACAGGGCCACCACCTGCTGCGACGAAAGCTCCTCGGCGGTGGAGATGACGATCACCCGGCGGATCATCCTGAAGCCGATGCGGGTGAAGCCCTTGAGTTCGTAGACCGGCTCCAGCGTCGCCGAGACCCGCAGGTGGCGTCCGTCCACCGCCACGAAAGGCGTCCAGCGGTTCACCAGCTTCGTGGTGATGTCGGAATCCTCGTAGTGGCCCAGGCGATGCGGGCCGTCTTCATCGGCGCTGGCGGCCAGCTTGGCTTCAGCCGCCGTGGCGTCCACCTGCTCGGCCTGCAACCGGCCCTGCCCGATCCGGACGACCTGCAGCACGCCGCCGGCGGCTTCCCTGTCATGGCCCAGGAAGTGGGTCAGGATCTCGCGCAGATAGCGCAGGCAGGCGGCCTGCCCGGCCATGCGGCTGAGGTCGGGATGGACGATCAGGTAGTCCATGTCGGAGACCTGGACGGAGACGCCACGTTCCCCAAGGCTGCGCTCGAGCACCCGCTCGGCGAAGTCGAAGACCTGGTCCTTGCGGGTCTGCCAACGGTCGCCGAAGCGCTTCTGGACCGCCTCTAGGGAAATGATGTTGACCTTGCCGGAGGCCAGCAGCTGCGGATCGCAGAAGCGCTCGATCTGCGCCTCGGCGTCCGATGAGACGAGCCGCATGGCGCCGGAAAGCTGGGCCTGAGCCAGGGCGTCCAGCTGCGCGCCCTGAGACTCCGGCCGTGCGCCGGCCGGCTCAGCTTTATGGCTCGCCACTGCGGCGCTTTCGCTCACCACCACCTCCGTCGGCGCAACCTTGCCGGGTGAATGGTTCGCAGGTCGGAGTTAAGCGAAGGCGCCCAAACGGCGAGAAATGCGCTTCGAACGGCGAAAAAGCTCGCGGCTTGAACAGCAAAGGGCCTCGCCGGTCAAACCGGCGAGGCCCCAGCGACTCAAAAGGTCTGTGGCGGGCGCGATGCGCCGCCGCAGGCTGTCGGCTACTTCAGGTGGCCGGCGAGGTGCTTGTTCATCTCGAACATGCTGACCTTGTCCTTGCCGCCGAAGACCGGCTTCAGCTTGGCGTCAGCCAGGATGTCGCGCTTGTTCTTCGGGTCTTGAAGGTTGTTCTTCTTGATGTATTCCCAAATCTTGGAAACCACTTCGCCGCGGGACAATTGCCCCGGACCGACCACGGCGGCCAATTCAGCCGACGGCGTAAGCGGCTTTTGAAGGGCGTTGGTTTTCTTGGCGTCAGCCATATGTTGGGCTCCCCCAGCTAGATTTTAGGCGTCTGCGGCCACGCGTCGAATGTGCGTGAACTGAGTCGCTTGCAGGTATCCTAGGTGCGCAATGCGCCTCGCGTCACCTAGGAAACGTTCGGGGTTCGCCTCAGGCGTGCAAAACCGTGATTTAGGCGCCATTCGATAACGCCGTTGTGACCCTCGCCGAGGGATCCGAGCGATGCCCGGCGCGGTCGGGGCAGATAGGTCTCTTCCAGCTGGCGCCGCAAATCCCGCCCATCGTAGAATAAGATTCTCGCTCGGAGGCTCAGCGCATGACGATTGTTCTCGATCCCATCGACCGGCGGATCCTGCGCGAGCTGCAGGCCGACGCCACGATCCCGATCGCGGAACTGGCCGAACGCGCGGGTCTTTCGCAGACCCCTTGCTGGAAGCGCGTGAAGCGGCTGACCGACGCCGGCGTAATCGAGCGGCGCGTGGCGATCCTCGACCGCGAGCAGCTGGAGCTGGGCCTGGTGGTGTTCGTGTCCATCCGCACCAGCCGCCATGACGAGGACTGGCTGAACGCCTTCGCCAAGGGCGCGGCGGGCCTGCCGGAGGTGGTCGAATTCTACCGGATGTCGGGAGAGACGGACTATCTGCTGAAGGTCGTGGTCCGCGACATCGCCGCCTACGACGCCTTCTACAAGCGCCTGATCGCCGCCGCGCCCCTGCAGGACGTCTCCTCGTCCTTTGCCATGGAGCAGATCAAGTTCACAACGGCGCTGCCCATCTGAGCCGGCGGTTGACTTACGCGGCGCCCGCGACGCCAACTTCCATCCAAAGAAGAAGGCCTTCGGGAGGATGCAGTGAGTTCTTGGACCTTCGCGGACGTGTGGGAGGCGATCGCCGCCGTCCAGCCTGAGCGGCCCGCCAACATCCAGGGCGATCGGGTGCTGACCTGGGCGGACTTCGACGCCCGCGCCGACGCACTGGCCGCCCATTTCATCGCCAGGGACCTCAGCCGGCAGGCCAAGGTGGCGGCCTTCCTCTACAACGGGCCGGAGTACATCGAGACCTATTTCGCGGCCTTCAAGGGCGGCTTCGCGCCGGTCAACACCAACTACCGCTACGGCCCCGAAGAGCTCTTCTACCTGTTCGACAACGCCGATGCTGAGGCGGTGGTGTTCCACGCGGGCTTCACCGAGGTGCTGGGGGCCATCCGCGGCCGGCTGGGCCGGGTGAAGGCCTGGGTGGCCGTGGCGGAGCCCGGCTATCCGGTTCCGGCCTGGGCCGAGGACTACGACGCCATCGTCGCGGAGATTCCCGCCCAGCGCCCGGTGACGGCCCCCTGGGGCCGGTCCGGCGATGACCTGCTGCTGCTCTACACCGGCGGCACCACCGGCATGCCCAAGGGCGTGATGTGGGCGCAGGACGACCTGTTCAACGTCATCGGAGCCGGCGGCAATATCCTGCTCGGCACCCCGCCGGCGACCTCGATCGAGGACCTAACCACGCGGATCCAGTCGCCGGAACACCTTCGGCCGATGACGCTGATCGCCGGCCCGCTGATGCACGGCACCGGCCAGTTTTCGAACCTGATCTGCTTCAACCAGGGCGGCGCGGCCGCCACCCTGCCCTCGCGCAAGTTCAACGCCGTGGAGCTGTGGGACGAGGTGGACCGGATCGGCGCCTCGGCCATCGTGCTGGTCGGCCTGGCCTTCTCGACGCCGATGCTGGAGGCGCTGGAGGCCAATCCAGGCCGCTGGGACCTCTCGAGCGTCAAGTCGATGAGTTCCTCCGGCTCGATGTGGAGCCAGGAGAACAAGCAGGGCCTGCTGAGCTACGCCAAGAACGCCCTGATCTTCGACAGCTTCGGCTCGTCTGAGGCCGTGGGCCTCGGCGTCTCGGCCTCGGCGCCGGGCGCGGAGGCCAAGACCGCAGCGTTCACGCCCGGCCCCAACTGCGTGATCTTCACCGAAGACGGCCGCCGCGTGCAGCCGGGCTCGGGCGAGCGCGGCCTGGTCGCCGTCTCGGGCCTCTTGCCG
>NZ_DATAPY010000041.1:0-29238 GCF_036264965.1 Phenylobacterium sp. | reverse complement strand
GTCCCCGAAACAGAACTCGCACCCAGACGATCACAGCCCCCCGCCGCAAGCGGCCGACGGCGGCCGCCTTCAAGATAACTCCAACGCCGATGCCAGGCCTCGCCCCCCCAACCGTGAGCCGTGTGAGATATCCGGGCTAGGCCTGCGCCCGGGCGAAGGCGCCCACGAACTTGCGGCTCTTGAAACGCCAGCCGTCCGGGGTTTTGGCGAACACGTCGTGGTACTCGGCGACGAACTCCGGGAGATTGTCGAGCGGTGAGAAACGGCGGCCCGGCTCGCCGTCGTGGCGGTAGAGCTGCAGGTAGGTCACGCCCTTCGCCGTATCGGCGTCCTCGATGTCGATCATCGGGGTGGAGCAGACGTGGCGCGACATGCGCGCGGTGTTGTCCTGGCGGGCCTGGAAGGCCTTGGCGATCTTGTCCTTGCCGTCGCGGGTGACTTCGGGACTGGCCCAGACACCGTCGTCGGTGAACAGGTCGGAGACCTTGGCGGCCTCGCCGTGATCGATCAGGTGGCAATAGCGGTAGATCAGCCGTTCGCACTCGCGTTCGGCAAGCAGGCGTTCCATGGGATCCATACAGATCCTCCCCAAAACTAGAGGTCCAGCGCCCCAGCGTTTTCGCAGGTCGCGCCGGATCGCGGAAGGGGGAGGCTGCCTGGCCGCGACCGGAATCCCGCCCCGGATCAGGTCCGGGGTCGCCGGGATGGCCCGCGGTCACTTCTTGTTGGCGAAATCCAGGAAGCGCTGGCGCAGCGTCGGGTCGGTCTTGAAAACGCCGGTGAACTGGGTGGTGATCGTCGAGACGTGCCGGTGGTGGACGCCTCTGGTCGACATGCACTGGTGATTGGCGTCGATCAGCACGGCCACGCCGGCCGCGCGCAGGCTGTCGGTGATGGCGTCGGCGATCTGCTGGGTCATGGTCTCCTGGGTCTGGAGACGCTTGGAGAAGATCTCGACCACCCGGGCGATCTTGGAGATGCCCACGACGCGGTTGGTCGGCATGTAGGCCACGTAGGCCTTGCCCAGGAACGGCGCCATGTGGTGTTCGCAGTGGCTCTCCACCTCGATCTCGCGCAGCATGACGATGTCGTCGTAGCCCTGCACGTCCTCGAAGGTGCGGGAAAGCTCCTTGGCCGGATCGGCCGCATATCCCTCGAACCACTCGGCATAGGCGTCGACGACGCGCTTGGGGGTGTCGAGTACGCCTTCGCGGCGCGGGTCGTCGCCGGCCCAGGCGATCAGGGTGCGCACGGCCTCCATGGCCTCCTCGCGAGAGGGGCGCTTCACGGGGTCAAGATCAAGGTCGGTGTTGGAACCGACCAGGGTTCGGTCGCGGATAGCGTCCATGATGGTGCGAGGTTCTTTCCAGGGCTGAGTTGCGCCGGGACGAGGGTCTCGGAAATGACGCGTGGCTTCCCTTGGTAGGATGGGAGTTCGCCCCGAGGGTTCCCGTGGCTTCCCGATCCGCCCATCTGTATATGGGCCGGACCCGTTTCCGGGCAACCGTCTCGTCGCGTTAGAAAAGATCGATGCCGCTTCAGCTCTACGACACCATGACCCGCGCCAAGCGAGACTTCGTTCCCGCCGATCCCCGCCGGGTGACGATGTATGTCTGCGGGCCGACGGTCTACAACTTCAGCCATATCGGCAATTTCCGGCCCGTCGTGGTGTTCGATGTGCTGTTCCGCCTGCTGCGCCAGCTCTACGGCGAGGCCGCGGTGCGCTATGCGGCCAACGTCACCGACGTGGACGACAAGATCAACGCCAAGGCCGCGGAGGAAGGCGTGCCGATCTCCGCGATCACCGACCGCTACCTGGCGGCCTACAATGGCGACGCCGCGGCGCTGGGCGCCCTGCCGCCCACCGCGCAGCCGCGGGCCACCCAGACCATGGATGCGATCGTCGCTATGATCGGGCGGTTGGTCACCAACGGCTCGGCCTACGCGGCGCAAGGCCATGTGCTGTTCAACACCCAGAGCTTCGCCGACTACGGCAAGCTGTCGGGCCGGCCGCTGGACGAGATGATCGCCGGCGCCCGCGTCGAGGTCGCGCCCTACAAGCAGCACCCCGCCGATTTCGTGCTCTGGAAGCCGTCCAAGCCCGGCGAGCCGGTCTGGGAAAGCCCCTGGGGGCCTGGCCGGCCGGGCTGGCACATCGAGTGCTCGGCGATGATCGAGCAGGAGCTGGGCCTGCCGATCGACATCCACGGCGGCGGCATCGACCTGGTCTTCCCACACCATGAGAACGAGCTGGCCCAGGGGGTCTGCGACGGCCACCACCATGGCGGCTACGCCAACTACTGGCTGCATAACGGCTTCCTGAACATGGGCGAGGAGAAGATGTCCAAGAGCCTGGGCAACGTCGCCCTGGCCCACGACCTCCTGAAGACCCAACCGGGCGAGGTGATCCGCTGGGCTTTGCTGGGCGCGCACTATCGCCAGCCGCTCAGCTGGACCGACGACGCCCTGGTCCAGGCGCGCAATTCCCTGGATCATCTCTACGGCGTGCTGGGCCGCGCGCGGCACATCGAGGCCGGCGGCAGCGGGGCGCTGGCCGAGGAGCAGCTGGAGCCGCTGCTGGACGATCTCAACACCCCGGCCGCCATGGCGCTTTTGAAGAAGCTCGCCACCGATCTGGATGCGGCAGTGCGCAAGGACTCGGGCCAGGCGCCGGCCATCAAGCAGGACCTGATGGCGCTGGCCTCGGTCATGGGTTTCCTACAGGCCGATCCGCAAACCTGGTTCCAGGGCGGCGCGGACGAGGACCTCAAGGCCCGGATCGATGGTTTGGTGCAGGCGCGAGATGCGGCCCGCGTCGCCAAGGATTGGCCCGAGGCCGACCGCTTGCGCGCCGAGCTCACCGCGCTCAACGTCGAGGTGATGGACGGACCCGCCGGCGCCACCTGGCGGATTAAGGAGCAGGCCTGATGCCGATCGCACCCTCGCCGCAACTGAAGGCCGGACTGTTCGCCCGCGGCTCCGGCACGATCAAGGGGCCTAAGCCCACGCCCACCGGCGCCCCGCCGCCGAAACCGCCGAAGGGCCTGCGGATCGAACACAGGGTCGGGGTCCAGGCGCCGGCCGAGGTGGTCTGGGAGGTGCTCTCCGACCTGAAGTCGTGGGGCGAGTGGTGCAAGCTCTATCCCAAGGCTGCGGGCGAGATCCGCATCGGCTCGGTCCTGGACATCACCCTGGCGCTCCCCGGCCGGCCGGAAGAGGAAATCCATCCGACGGTGCTGGAGTGGGTGCCGAATGAACAGCTCCACTGGCGGCTGACCATGCTGGGCGGCCTGGTGAAGACCACCCGCTATTTCGAGATCGAGGCCCTGGCCGAGGCCAGCTGCATCGTCTCCAACGGCGAGCTGATCGCCGGTCTCATGGGGCCCTCGCTCGGCAAGCGCCTGGGCCGCACCATCTACCGCGCCTTCGTGGAGATGGACGACGACCTGAAGGCCCGCGCCGAACTGCTCTGGCCGCGCCGCAAGCCCTAGCCGCCCGCCCGCGTTGCCAGCCGCCCGGGCCGGTGTAGTGTCGCCCTCCTGTCATGGAGGGTGTCCCTTGAGCTTCAAGAAGTGGGTCCTGGCGAGCGCCGCGGTTGCGGCGGTCGCGGGCATGTCGACGGCGGCCGTGGCGGCCGGCAAGGCGAAGTTCGGGACCTGGGGCTACGACGCCACGGCCATGGACGCCTCGGTGAAGCCGGGCGACGACTTCTTCAAATACGTCAACGGCGGCTGGTACAAGCGCACCGAGATCGCGCCCGACCGCATCAGCGCCGGGGTGAGCGTCGTGCTCGCCGACCAGGCCGAACGCGACGTGCGCAGGATCGTCGAGGACCTGGCCAAGGATCCAACCAAGACCGGTCCCGGCGGCAAGCGCGTCGGCGACTTCTACGCCGCCTGGATGGACGAGAAGGGCATCGAGGCGCGCGGGACTGCGCCGCTGAAGCCCTACCTGGCCAAGATCGCCGCGGCCAAGACCAAGGCCGATGTCGCCAAGCTGTTCGCCGCGCCGGGCTTCGAGAGCCCCGTGAACGTCGGGATCAACCCGGACCTCGACAATCCCAACATCTATGTCGTGAGCCTGGATCAATCGGGCCTGGGCCTGCCCAACCGCGACTACTACCTGCGCGACGGCGCCAAGTACGACGCCTTCCGCAAAGCCTACCGGGACTATGTGATCAAGATCCAGACCCTGGCCGACATCCCGAACGCCGCCGCCAAGGCCGACGCGATCATCGCCCTGGAACACAAGATCGCGCAGGCCCACTGGGCGCCGGAAGAGACCCGCGACGTCGACAAGATCAACAACCCGATGACCGTGGCCAAGCTGACAGCTACCGCGCCGCAGTTCCCCTGGGCCGCCATGTTCGCCTCCACCGGCCTGGGCGCGCCGAAGAAGGTGCTGGTGACCGAGCCCAGCGAAGTGAAGGCTGCGGGTGAGCTCTTCGCCTCGACGCCGCTTTCGGTCTGGAAGGACTACCTCGCCTACCACTTCATCCGCACGCACGCGGCCTATCTGCCCCACGCGTTCGACCAGGCGAACTTCGACTTCTTCTCCCACACCCTGCGCGACGTGCCGGTGCAGCGCGAGCGCTGGAAGCGCGGCATCCAGATCATCAACGCCGGGCTCGGCGAAGAAGTCGGTCGCATCTATGTGGCCGAGCACTTTCCGCCGGAGGCAGAGCGCCAGACGAGCGAGCTGATCGCCAATCTGACCGCGGCCTACGGCGAGCGGTTCCAGAAGGCCGCGTGGATGGATGACGCCACGCGCAAGGCCGCGCTGGCCAAGCTCGGAACCTTCGATCCTCGCCTCGGCCATCCGAAGAAATGGATCGACTACTCCAGCCTGAAGATCAGTCGCACGGACCTGCTCGGCGACGTGGTGCGCGAAGAGGCGTTCGAGTGGAACCTGCAGCTCTCGCGCTATCCGAAGCCGGTGGACAAGGGCCTCTGGGACATGGTCCCGCAGGAGGTCAACGCCTACTACAATCCCCAGGCCAACCAGATCACCTTCCCGGCTGCGATCCTCCAGCCGCCCTTCTTCGACCCGAACGCCGACCCAGCCGCCAACTACGGCGGCGAGGGCGCGGTGATCGGCCACGAAATGGGCCATGGCTTCGACGACGAGGGCCGACATTTCGATGAGATTGGAAAGGTGCGCGACTGGTGGACCGCCGACGCCGCCAAGGCGTTCGGGGCCCGCACTGGCGCGTTGGGCGCACAATACGATGGATACGAACCTGTGCCCGGCGTGCACATCAACGGCAAGCTGACCATGGGCGAAAACCTGGGCGACCTCGGCGGCATCGAGGCCGCCTACGCCGCCTGGCGGCGCTACGTGGCCCAGCACGGCGAACCGCCGGTGGTCGATGGCCTCACCGGCGACCAGCGGTTCTTCATCGCTTACGCCCAGGTCTGGCAGAACAAGGTCCGCGAGGGCGCGCTGCGTCAGCAGCTGCTGACCAACCCGCACAGCCCGGCCGAGTACCGGGTCAACGGCATCGTGCGCAACGTCGACGCCTGGTACGCCGCGTTCAACGTCAAACCCGGCGACAAGCTCTACCTGCCGCCGGAGCAGCGGGTGCATGTGTGGTAGGGCTAGGTCCTAGGCTTGCCGCCCCAGCAGCGGGTCGCTGACGCTGGGCCTGCCGTCCTCGCCGTGACCGGCGAGGCGGCGCTGGAAGCTGGGGGCTTCGGCGCAGGTGACGATCAGGTCGTACCAGTTGTGGCCGACCTTCAGGTCCCAGGCATCGACCACCGAAGCCCCGGGCTCAAGGCGATGCAACCGCGCGGGCGACTGCGAATAGGCGCTCGGCGCCACGTCCAGGGTCAGCGGTTTCGAACCCGAGTTCTTCAGGGCGACCAGCAGGCGGCCGGTCTTGGCGTCGAAGTTGGCTGAGGCTTCCGGACCGGGTGCGGCCGCCTCGCCGCGGAAGCCGCGCAGGAAGCCGTTGGGGCCATAGAGCGTCAGGTCGTAACGGCCGTCTGCGGCCACCTCGTCCATCACCCGCTTGCCAGCCTCCACAGCATAGAACCGCGGCTCGCCGCCGTGCGCGACGCGCAGGTCGAAGGCCGCCCCGGCGGCGCCGGTGTTGGCCAGCGTCAGCGCCAGCACGCCAGGTTTCACCTGGCCCGAAACATCGAACGCGTAGGGCAGGGCGCGCGCCAGCCGCGGGCCCGGCTCCTGGCGCGGATGGGCCTCGGCGACGTCCGGGACCTTCGGCATGGGCAGGGTGGCCTTGGCCTTCTGCGCGCGGGCCGGGAGGCCTGAGGCGTCGGGCAGGCGCGGCGCGGCGCGGTTCGGGGTCTTGAAGTCGAACAGGCTCGTCAGGTCGCCGCAAACCGAACGCCGCCAGGGCGAGATGTGCGGCTCCATCACCCCGAAGCGCGCCTCCAGGAAGCGGATCACCGAGGTGTGGTCGTGCAGTTGCGAATTGACATAGCCGCCCTTGCTCCAGGGCGAGATGACCAGCAGCGGCACCCGCGGACCCAGGCCCACAGGCTCGCCGTGATAGTCCTCGTGGGTCGTCGCCACGGTGCTCTTGCCCGCGGCCGTTCCCACCGGCGGGATCGGCGGCGGAACGTGGTCGAAGAAGCCGTCGTTCTCGTCGTAGTTCAGGATGAAGGCGGTCTTGGCCCAGACCTTGGGGTTGGACGCCAGCGCCGCGATCAGCCGCGCGGTCAGGTGCTCGCCGTCCGACGGGCTGGCCTGCGGGTGCTCCGACAGCTTGTAGTTGGTGACGATCCAGGAGACCTGCGGCAGGCGGTCGGCGGCCACGTCCGACGTGAATTGTTCGACCAGATGCGAACCGTCGCTGTCCTTGCAGTTGTCCTTCGTCGACCCGGCCGACCAGGCGCGGCCGCGCTGGTACAGCACCGAATCCGGCCCGATGCCGCGGAAGGTCTTGAAGTAGGCCAGGCCGTTGTCGCCGTAGTTCTCGTACTCTTGGTAGACCTTCCAGGAAACGCCCGCCGCCTGCAGCCGTTCGGCGTAGGTAGGCCAGTCCAGACCCTTGAACTCGGGGGAGTCCTCGGCCGGATTGGCGTTGTTGTTCTTCTCCTCCGGCGGGTTCTGAATGACGATCTTGCTGTCATCCTTCGCCGCCAGGCCGCTGGTGCCGGTGAACAGGAACAGCCGGTTCGGGTTGGTCGGGCCGAAGATCGAGCAGTGATAGGCGTCGCAGATCGTGAAGGCGTCGGCGAGGGCGTAGTAGAACGGGATGTCGGCGCGGGTGAAGTAGCCCATTGTCAGCGGCGTCTTGGTCGGGACCCAGGCGTCGTGGTGCTTCCACCGCGCGTGACTGCCCTTCCAGCTGTGATCCAGGTCGAACATGGTCTCGGCGCGGGTCGAGCTGGTGTCGAGATGGAAGGGGCTTACCGTCGAGACCCCGTCCTTCGCCGGTTGTTTCCACACCGGCTGGCCGCTGGGCAGTGTCAGCGGGCGCGGGTCGCCGTAGCCGCGCACGCCGCGCAGGGTCCCGAAGTAGTGGTCGAAGCTGCGGTTCTCCTGCATCAGGATCACCACGTGCTGGACGTCGGCGATCGTGCCAGTGACCCGGTTGGCGGGCAGGCTCAGCGCCTTGGCCACGCCCGGCGGCAGCGCCGCCGCGCCCACGGCGCCGGCCGCCAGCTGCAGGAACGCCCTGCGATCTTCCGAGCGATGCGCCACGGCCTGCCCCCAATTTCCTAAGCCCAGGCCTGATGGTGGACGCGCCGATAGCGGAACTCAACACGCGTCCCGATAAACTGGGTGAATATAATCTCTACTGATTTGATAGGTATTTCCTGGGCGCGCTGGCATGGCGCTATGTCGCCGCGCTACATAGCGCTCATCGCGCGGGCCGTGGCCTGATCGGGGACTACAGGAATGCGTAGCCGGAAAACGACCCTCCGAACCCTGTGGCTGGCCGCCGCATCCCTGAGTGTCATCGCTACCGCCGCCCATGGGCAGGCGCAGCCTGATCCGCGCGACGCAGAGATCCAGGAGCTCAAGGCCGAGGTCCGCGCCCTGGCGGCCAAACTCGATCGGCTTGAGGCGCGCGCCAACACTCCGCCGGTGATCGAGACGCCGGCGCAGGCCCCGGCTGCGCCCGCGGTCGTGACCCTGGCGGCGGGCAGGCCCTCCATCGCCAGCGCGGACGGCCAGTTCACGGCCAATCTTCACGGGGTGATGAATTTCGACGCCGCGCAATACAGCCAGGCGAGCGCCGGGCCGATCGCGACGGACCTGCGGCGCGGCGCGGCGGCGGGCGATACGGCCCATGCCCGCGACCTGTCCTCGGGGACCGATTTCCGCCGCGCCCGGCTGGGTGTCGACGGGCGAGCCTTCGGCGACTGGGACTACGACGTCCTCTTCGAGTTCGGCGGCTCGGGCGAAGAGGACGCCGGGCACGTTTACGACCTATGGATCCAGTACTCCGGGCTGAAGCCGTTCCGCGCGCGGGTCGGCGCCTTCACCCCGTCGGCGGGCCTGGAGGATCAGGGCTCGACCAGCGGCATGATGTTCCTGGAGCGCCCGGCGATCGCCGACATCGCGCGCGGCCTCGCCGGCGGCGATTCCCGCGAGGCGATCCAGGTCTGGGCTGGGACCGACCGCTGGTACGCCAGCACCGCCGTCACGGGACGTTCGGTGGGCGTCGTCAACTCGCAGGCCACGGGCGTCAGCCAGCCCTTCGATAGCCAGCTCGGTTTCATCGGCCGCGCCGGCTTCGCCCCGTTCCGGACCGACCGCGGCCTGCTGGCGCTGGGCGTGCATGGCAGCTACGTCGACCGCCCCGCCGACGTCGGCGGGCCCGACACGGCGGCCGGCGCGGCGCGCTACGCCATCACCCTGCAGGAGCGTCCGGAGCTGCGCGTGGACGGCACGCGGCTGATCTCTACCGGAGCGATCAACGCGCGGCACGCCGATACGATCGGCCTGGAGGCCGCGGTCCAATATGGGCCGCTGTTCCTGCAGAGCGAGTACGAGCGGATCAGGATCGAGCGGCTGAACCCGGCGGCCGGCGTCGGCGACCCGACCTTCCACGGCTACTATGTCGAGGGCTCCTACATGCTCACCGGCGAGCGTCGGCGGTTCAATCCCGCGAACTGGGCCTTCGACGGTCCGCCTGTGAACCGGCCGTTCAGCCTGCAGGACGGAACCTGGGGCGCGTTCGAGGTGGCGGCGCGCTACTCCGACGCGGACCTGAACGACCACGCCGGCGCGGCCGGCGCGGCGCCGTCGGCGGACGCCGTGCGCGGCGGCGAGCAGCAAATCTGGTCAGCCGGGCTCAACTGGTACCCGAACAGCTTTGTGCGCTTCATGCTGGACTACCAGGACGTCACCATCCATAGGCTCTCGCCGTCGGCGACGACCTTCTCGACGCCGGTCGGCGCTGAGATCGGCCAGCACTATCATGTGGTGGCGGTGCGCTCGCAGTTCGCCTTCTGACCGGAGCCTGACGGCGCCGAGCTTGGAGGGATTCCCAGAGTATTCCCACAATTTACCGTATGTTCAGACGCGATTGGGAAAAGGGCCGCGGAACCCGCCGAGAACGGTCGGGACGCAATTTGAGACGCCCGATGACCCGTCGCTTTCCGAACACTTCGAAGACACTGGCCCTTTGCGGCGCCCTGGCGCTGATCGCCTCCGGCGCATTTGCCGCGCCCGCTTTCGCCGACGCCGCGGCCGCGCCGACGTCTGCGCCGGCCGAGGCTCCCGCGAAGACCCCCGCCGAGGCCGCGAAGAAGGACGACAGCGCCCTGACCTGGAAAGGGATCACCCTCTACGGGACCTTCGACATCGGCGTCGCCCACCTGGACCACGGCGCGCCGCTGACCAGCTACTATGCGCCGGGCCTGCCGTTCGTAATCCAGAAGAACAGCAACCGCGCGATCACCTCGGTCTCGCCCAACGGCCTGTCGCAGTCGAAGATCGGCGTGTCCGGCGCCGAGAAGATCAACGATGACCTGAAGGCGGTGTTCAAGCTGGAGACCGGCTTCCAGCCCACCTCCGGCCATCTGAGCGACGGTTCGCGCAGCCTGATCGTCGACAACGGCGTGCCGTTGACCAGCCAGACCACCAACGGCGACTCCAGCCGCGCCGGCCAGCTGTTCCAGGGCGCGGCCTATCTGGGCGTCGCCTCCAAGACCTGGGGAACCCTCACCTACGGCCTGCAGCCGTCCCTGCTGGTGGACAACTTCGGCAAGTACGATCCGCAGAACCAGTCGCTGTCCTTCTCGGTGATCGGCTACTCCGGCTTCGCTGGCGGCGCCGGCGCCACGGAGACCGCCCGCTTCGACTCCTCGGTCAAGTACGTTATCGCCAAGGGCCCCGTTCGCGCCGCCTACCTGCATAACTTCGAGGGTGGCATCAATTTCCCCGGCAGGGCTGACCAGGTCGACGTGGGCGGCGACTACAAGGGCCTGTCGGTGGACCTCACCTACAGCCATGTGAGCGACGCGGTGTCGGAATCTCCGCTGACCGCGGCCCAGAACGCGATCCATCCGGGCACGCTGGCCGGTACGGTGTCCGACGACACGACCTATGCGGTCGAGGCCCGCTATGTGATCGGCAAGGCGAAGATCTACGCGGCCGTCGAGGCGATCGAAATGGCCAACCCGTCGCATCCGCTGCCGGCCAGCTTCCGCGGGATCGGCGGCTATGTGGTCGCCTTCGTCAACAACAACGCCTACGCCATCCACCGCAAGGAGATCGTCTCCTGGACGGGGCTGCGCTACGCAGTCACCGACAAGCTGGACGTGACCGGCGCTTACTACCGCTACGACCAGAACAGCTTCAAGGGCAACGGCTGCTCGGACACCAGCGCCTCGTCCTGCTCCGGCTCGCTCTGGGACGCCTCGCTGGTGGCGGACTACAAGCTCACCAAGCACTTCGACGCCTATGCTGGCGTCAATCACTCGGCCGTGGCCAAGGGCCTGGCCTCCGGCTACCTGAATCGCAGCTCGACCGCCTTCCCGGTCATGGGCGTCCGCTTCACGTTCTAGCCAGCCGTTCGGCAGGTGGCGTGCCGATCGCCTCGCCCCTATCATGGGTCGGCGATGAGATCGCAGCGCGCTGCCTGACGGAACGGAAATGGCCATGATCACCCGACGCGTCCAGCTCTTGATCCTGCTGGCCGTCGGTATGATCGCGCCGAAGGGGGCGTTCGCCGCCGACACCCAGGTCGCCGTCGCCGCCAACTTTACCGAACCGGCCAAGGCGATCGCCGTGGCGTTCAAGGCCGCGACCGGCGACACGGCGACCTTGAGCTTCGGCGCCTCCGGTCAGTTCTACGCCCAGATGAGCCACGGGGCGCCCTTCGAGGTGTTCCTGTCGGCCGATGCGGACCGGCCGCAGGCGGCGGAGCGGGACGGCCTGGGCGCGCCAGGCACGCGCTTCACCTACGCGGTGGGCCGGCTGGTGCTCTATTCGAAGACGCCGGGCCTGGTGGACGGCGCGGGCGCGGTGCTGAAGTCCGACAGGTTCGCCAAGCTCTCCATCGCCGACCCCGCCGCCGCGCCCTATGGCGCCGCCGCCGTCCAGACGATGCAGAAGCTCGGCGTCTATGACGCGCTCAAGGCGAAGATCGTCACGGGCGGATCGATCGCCCAGGCCTACCAATTCGTGGACAGCGGCGCCGCCGACCTCGGCTTTGTCGCGCTCAGCCAGGTAATCAATGTCCCCGGCGGCTCGCGCTGGACCGTGCCCGCCGCCGATCATGCGCCCATCGAGCAACAGGCCATCCTGCTGAAGATCGGGAAAGACAACCCCGCCGCCAAGGCCTTCCTCGCCTTCCTGAAAGGCCCGCAGGCGGTGGCGATCATCAAGAAGTACGGCTACGAGGTGCGTTGAACGGGCGGAGGGCGCGTGGGCGAGGTCGTCTGGACGACACTTAGGCTGGCGGGGCTGACGACGCTCCTGCTGTTGGTCGCGGCGACGCCGATCGCCTGGTGGCTCAGCCAACGCCGCGTATGGTGGAAAGAGGTCGTGGCCGCGGTCACGACCCTGCCGATCATCCTGCCGCCGTCGGTGCTGGGCTTCTATCTGTTGGTCGCCATCGCGCCGCAGAGCCCGCTGATGGGCCTGTTGCACCCGTTCGGAATCCGCACGCTGGCCTTCACCTTCCCAGGGCTGGTGATCGGCTCGATGGTCTATTCGTTGCCCTTCGCCGTGCAGCCGATCCGCGGCGCCTTCGAGGCCATGGGCCCGCGACCGATGGAGGTGGCGGCGACGCTTCGCGCCGGGCCGCTGGACGCCTTCGTCTCCGTGGCTCTGCCGTTGGCGCGGCGCGGCTTCCTGACCGCGGCCATCCTGGTCTTCGCCCACACCATCGGCGAGTTCGGGGTGGTGCTGATGATCGGCGGCGGCATTCCTGGCAAGACCGAGACCATCTCGGTGCGCATCTACCAGCTGGTGGAGAACCTGCAGTACGCCGAGGCCTATCGTTTGGCGGCCGGCGTGGTGGCGTTCTCCTTCCTGGCGCTGCTGGCCCTGTTGCTGCTCGACCGCCGGACCGACGAGGCCGTGCGGTGAGTGTCGCGGGGCGGTTTTCCGGCGCGCTGGGCGCCTTCCGGCTGGACGCCGAGTTCTCCATCGCGCCCACCGGGATCACCGCGCTGAGCGGGCCATCGGGGTCGGGCAAGACGACCCTGCTGCGCTGCATCGCCGGCCTGACCCGCATGGCGGGCGAACTGACGGTCGCCGGCGAGGTCTGGCAGGACGCGCGGACCTTCATGCCCACCTATCGTCGGCCGGTCGGCGTGGTGTTCCAGGAAGCGAGCCTGCTCAGCCATCTGTCGGTGCGCGGCAATCTCGACTATGGCGCGCGACGTACGCCGGCCAAGGCGGAGATCGGCTTCGACGACGCGGTGGACCTGCTCGGCCTTTCCGCCCTGCTCGATCGGGCGCCGGCCAATCTCTCCGGCGGTGAGCGGCAGCGGGTGGCGCTGGGACGGGCGCTGCTGAGCCAGCCCAAGCTGCTCCTGATGGATGAGCCGCTCTCCAGCCTCGACGCCGCCGCCAAGGCCGAAATCCTGCCCTACCTGGAGCGGCTGCACCGGAGCCTCGCGATCCCGGCGCTCTACATCAGCCACGACGCCGGCGAGATCGCGCGGCTGGCCGACCACGTGCTGCATCTGCGCGATGGACGCATCGTAGCGGGTGAAGCCGCCCCGCCGACCCTGGCGGGACTGAGCCCGCAGGCCCGCGACCGGCTGGCGCTGGCGGCCTTGCGGGCAGGATTGACGGTGGAGGCTGAAGGCGTCTCTCTTGGAGCCCCGGTCGGGCGCAACACCACTGACATAAAGAAAGCCTAGCCAGGATTCACGGGGGGCGATCGACCATGGAAATCACCTTTCGCGACGCGGTGACGATGCTGCACGGGATGGGCTTCGGCGCCCTCCTGCTATTGGCCTTTTCAGGCGCCGTCGCCGGTCTCTATTCGACGTCGATCGCCGGCCACCACTGGACGGATCGGGAGCGGCGGCTGGCCTGCGCCTACCTGATCGCCATGGCGGCGCTGGCCTGGGTGACGGTGCTGGCGGGGGCCTATCTCGTCTATCCCTGGTACCGCGCGGTCGCCCCGCAGGGCACGGCCGATCTCAGCGGCTACCCGCAGCGGCTCCTGATGTCGCAGACCTCCACCTCCGGCTGGCATGACATCGGCATGGAGTGGAAGGAACACATCGCCTGGTTCGCGCCGATCACCCTAACGGCTGTGGCCTACATCTTCATCCGCTACGGCGCGCACCTGGCGCAGTTCCGAGGCTTGCGCAACGCGGTCCTCGCGCTCGCCGTGACGGCCTTTGTGGCCACCTCGGTGGCGGGCGCGTTCGGGGCCATGCTCAACAAGTTCGCGCCGGTTCGCGGCGGGTCGACCATCGTGATCATGAAGGGCGAAGCCCATGACTGAGGCCAACGAGGCGCCCATCACTAATGGACCTGGCGCGGCGGCGATCCTGGCGGCGGCCGGCGGCTGTTTCGCCCTGGGAGTCCTGGCGTTGGCCGGCGACGCCTTGCCGTCCGTCGCGGCTCTGCTGAAGGTCTGGAAGCCCACCGGGCCGCTCTCTGGCGTCACCGACGTGGCGATCATTCTATGGCTGGTGCTGTGGTTCGTGCTGAACCGGCTGTGGAGGCGACGAACCGTCAATTTGGCGACGGTGAATCTCGCTTCGGTGGTGTTGTTCGTCGGAGGCGTTCTTCTGACTTTCCCGCCGTCCATGGACCTCCTGCAAGGCAAGTAGCCGGTGCGCGTCGAGATCCCTCTTCGCCGGCGGTTGGCGGGGCTTTGCGCCGCCGCCGCGTTGGGCGCCGCAGGCGCCGCTCACGCCGGTCCGCCCTTCGTCACCGATGACCCCGAACCGGTCGATCTGGGGCATTGGGAGGTCTACGGCTTTTCGGCCGGGACCCATGTGCAGGGCGACTCATCCGGCGTGCTGGCGGGGACCGAGGTCAACTACGGCGCGGCGCGCAATCTGCAGCTGCACGTGATCGTGCCCTTGGCCTATGACGATCCCAAGGGCGGCAGCACCCAGGTCGGGATCGGCGATATTGAGCTGGGCGCCAAGTACCGCTTCATCACGCCGGGCGAGAAGGACTGGTTTCCGCAGGTGGGCGTCTTCCCGCTGGTTGAGTTGCCGACCGGAAATTCGGATCGCGGTCTCGGCTCGGGCAAGACGCGGGTCTTCCTGCCGGTCTGGCTGCAGAAGGATTTCGGCGACTGGACCACCTATGGCGGCGGCGGCTACTGGATCAATCCGGGGCCTGGGAAGAAGGACTACTGGTTCACCGGCTGGCTCCTGCAGCGGCAGGTCACCAAGCAGTTGGCCCTCGGCGCCGAGCTGTTCCACCAGACTGCGACGGACCAGGGCGGCAAGGATTCAGCGGGCTTCAACGTCGGTGGGATCTACGACTTCACCGAGCACTACCACCTGCTGTTCTCCGCCGGGCGGGGCCTGCAGGACGCGCGGGATTCGAACCAGTTCTCTTACTATCTGGCGCTGCAGAAGACCTTCTGACGGCTCCCCGCCGTCCTCAGGGCCGGGCTGGCGCCCGAGCCTTGAGGCCGTAGGCGCCGGCGAAGCGCCAGCCGATCACCAGGAAGATGAGGCCTCCGGTGGCGACGATGGTCGCGTGCAGGCTCCAGAACTGGGCGGCGGTCATCACCTCATAGAATCCGCCGATCCGCCCGGAGATCAGGCTGCCGAAGAAGGTCGCCAGCATGCCGACGCCCACCAGGGTGGCGCTGACCTGGGCCGGCGCGCTGCGGGTGATGATCGCCACCATGGTCGGCGTGAAATAGAGCCAGCCCAGGTTCGAGGTCAGGTGGAAAGCGACCGCCCAGAGGAGCGAGCTGCGGCCGGAGGTGTCGGCGGTGAAGCCGGCCACGGCCAGCAACAGGGTCGAGGCGGCGAAGATTAGGCAGCCGATGCCGGCCTTGATGAACTCGCCCGGCTCGCGGCCTCGCGCGGCCTGCCAGCGCCAGAACATCAGCATCGGTGGCAGGCAGATGAAGGGCGCCAGGCCGTCCAGCGCCTGCAGCCAGGGAACCGGCACGATGAAGCCGCCGATGCCTAGCTGGATGTGGTCGCGGACCCACAGGTTGTAGGTGTTCCAGACTTGGCTCTGGGCGATCCAGAAGAGGGCGGCGACCGGCATGAGGCAGAGCAGGGCGACCACCCGACGGCGCTCTTCGGGGGTCAGCGGCGCCTTGGCGATCCGCTCGGCCCGGCGCGGGTCGACGGGGATCACCCATCGCTGGCCGCCCAGGTAGACGAGCAGACCCACCAGCATGCCGACCCCGGCGAAGCCGAAACCCACGTGCCAGCTGTAGGCCTGGGCGAGCGCGCCGGTGACGACGGGCGCGATGAAGGCGCCCAGGTTGATCATCGAATAGTAGAGCTGGAAGGCGACGTCGCGGCGGTCGTCGTCCTGTCGGTAGAGTTCGCCCACCTGCGGGATCAGATTGCCGCGGAGCGCGCCGGCGCCCAGGATCAGGAACAGCATGGCCAGCAGGAACGACTGGTCGAAGGCCATGCAGAAATGGCCGGCGGTCATCAGCACCGCGCCCAGGGTGACCATCGCCTTGCGGCCGAACCAGCGGTCGCCGAGCCAGCCGCCGAACAGCGGCGTCAGATAGACCAGGCCCACGTAGACGCCGAAGATCTGCGAGGCGAGCGCCTGTGTCGAGAGCGGGCCGGTCACCGCCTCGATGGCGGCGCGGAAGCCCATGAAGCCGACGATCTGCTCGATATGGCCGGGCAGAAACAGCTGGCCCACCATGTAGAGCACCAGCAGCGCCTGCATCCCGTGGAAGGATATGCGGTCCCAAAGCTCGGTCCCGGCCAGCACAACCAGGCCGCGCGGATGGCCGAATATCTCGCGGCCGGCCGCCGGCGGTCGTCCCTCGACTGTGACTGCGGTCATGACGCCCTCTTCGGCCCCCGACGCTAGGGCGCCCGCGGGTCCTGACAAACGCACTTATTTGACACGCTGCGTTCGGCCCCCGATCTAGAGGCCATGATCGACGACCTCTACTCGGCGAAACTGCTGGCGCTGGCGGCCAACATGCCCCGGATCGGGCGCCTCGCCGCGCCCGACGCCAGCGTCGAGAAGATCGCCAAGCTGTGCGGCAGCCGGGTGGTGGTCGACGTGACCGTCGAGGGCGGCCGGGTGGCCGACTTCGCCCAGGATGTGAAGGCCTGCGCGCTCGGCCAGGCGGCGGCTTCAGTGCTGGGCGCCCATGTGGTCGGCGCCAGCCTCGAAGAGCTGGAAGTGACCTGCAACCAATTCCGCGCTATGTTGAAGGACGGCGCGCCCGCGCCGGACGGACGATTTTCGGACCTGGCCATGCTCGCGCCTGTGAAGGACTATCCCGCTCGCCACGCCTCGACGCTGCTCGCGTTCGAGGCGGTGACCGAGGCTGTCCGGACGGCGACCACCCGTGACACCGGGCGAACTAGCCCCGCCGGCGCAGCTTGATCCTCCGCTAGCGGCAGCGTAATCGCTGCCCTCGAGCGGAAGACCTTAGCCGGCATGACTTTCTACGAACGCTGCGTCAGAGGCGCGCTTCGCGCCTACAAGCTGACGCTTTCGCCGCTGATCGGGCGGCAATGCCGGTTCCTTCCGACCTGCTCGGAATACGCCGCAAACGCCCTGATCGGCCACGGCCCGTGGCGCGGGACTGCTCTCGCCGCCAAGAGGCTGTGTCGTTGTCATCCCTGGGGCGGCGGTTCGGGTTTCGATCCGGTCCCGCCTCCGCGTCAAAAGCCGCCAAAGGACATTGGCGGTCCGGCGCGCAAGTGGACCTGTGAGACATGATCGACCTGATTTTCCCTGATGGTTCGAAACGCCAGTACGACGACGGCGTGACGGGCAAGGACGTTGCGGCGTCCATCGCGCCCTCGCTGGCCAAGCGCGCCGCGCTGATCAAGCTGGGCGGCGAGCTCTACGACGTGGACCGGCCGCTGCCCGCCGGCGGCCATTTCGAGATCCTGACGCGCGATGCGCGGGAGAGCCTTGAGACCCTGCGCCACGACGCCAGCCACATCATGGCCGAGGCGGTGCAGGAGCTGTTCCCCGGCACGCAGGTCACCATCGGCCCCTCGATCGAAGACGGATTCTACTACGACTTCGCCCGCGCCGAGCCGTTCAGCCTGGATGACCTGGCGTCGATCGAAGCGAAGATGAAGGAGATCGTCGACCGCGACGAGGCGATCAGCCGCGAGGTCTGGAAGCGCGACGAGGCCATCGCCCACTTCAAGTCCATCGGCGAGGCCTACAAGGCCGAGATCATCGAAGGCATTCCGGCCGGCGAGGACGTCAGCGTCTATCGCCAGGGGAACTGGAAGGACCTCTGCCGCGGCCCCCACTTCCCCTCGACGAAGTTCGTGGGCAAGGCCTTCAAGTTGACCAAGCTGGCCGGCGCCTATTGGCGCGGCGACCACCGCAACGCCATGCTCCAGCGCATCTACGGCACGGCCTGGGCCTCGGAAGCCGACCTCGAAGCCTATCTCCACCGCATCGAGGAGGCCGAGAAGCGCGACCACCGCAAGATCGGCAAGGCCATGGACCTCTTCCACCTTCAGGAAGAGGCCAAGGGGATGATCTTCTGGCACCCCAAGGGCTGGACGCTCTACCGCACGGTGGAGGCCTATATGCGCCGCCGCCTCGACGCCGACGGCTATGTGGAGGTCAAGGCCCCGCAGATCATGGACCGGGTGCTCTGGGAGAAGTCCGGGCACTGGGAGAAGTTCGGCAAGAACATGTTCACCTGCGAGACGGAGGAAGGCGAGGTCCTGGCCGTCAAGCCGATGAACTGCCCGGGCCACGTGCAGATCTTCAACCACGGCCAGAAGTCCTATCGCGACCTGCCGCTGCGCATGGCCGAGTTCGGCGCTTGCCACCGCTATGAGCCGTCGGGCGCCCTGCACGGCATCTTCCGGGTGCGGGCCTTCACCCAGGACGACGCGCACATCTTCTGCCGCGAGGACCAGATCGAGGACGAGTCGACGAAGTTCG
Organism: Phenylobacterium sp.; assembly: GCF_036264965.1. Taxonomy (GTDB): domain Bacteria; phylum Pseudomonadota; class Alphaproteobacteria; order Caulobacterales; family Caulobacteraceae; genus Phenylobacterium. Next base: position 10,740 of record NZ_DATAPY010000041.1, on the reverse strand, counting down.
TGCGCCTGCTCGAGAGCGTCTACCGCGACTGCGGCCTGGAGCTACACGCGGTGAAGCTGGCCCTGCGGCCCGACTTAAGGTTCGGTACGGACGAGGTCTGGGACATCGCCGAGCAAAAGCTGGAGCGGGCGGCGAAGAACGCCGGCATCGCCGAGGTCGAGCTGTTGCCGGGCGAAGGCGCCTTCTACGGCCCGAAGCTGGAGTTCCACCTGCGCGACGCCATCGGGCGGACCTGGCAGTGCGGCACGCTGCAGCTCGACTATGTGCTGCCCGAGCGGCTGGACGCCGAATATGTCGCCGAAGATGGCTCCAAGCAGCGGCCGGTGATGCTGCACCGGGCGATCTGCGGCTCCATGGAGCGCTTCCTGGGCGTGATGATCGAGAACTACGCCGGGGCTTTCCCGCTCTGGTTGGCTCCCGTTCAGGTTACGGTCGCCACGATCACCTCCGACGCCGACGACTTCGCCCTCCAGGCGGCGGCGGCGTTGCGGGCGAAGGGGCTGCGCGTGGAAACCGATCTGCGCAACGAGAAGATCAATCTGAAGGTCCGGGAGCACTCCCTGGCCAAGGTGCCGGTGATCGCCGTTGTCGGCCGCCGCGAGGCGGAAGAGGGCAAGGTGGCGCTGCGCCGCCTCGGCTCGGACGGGCAGCAGATCCTCGACCTCTCGGCAGCCGCGAACCTGCTTGCCACGCAAGCGACTCCGCCCGATGCTGTTGACGCCGGGGGGGAAGCTGATTTGCGCGCCCCGGGCGCGAGCCGCGCCAGGGAGGCTTGATGAACGGCATCGCCGCATCGATCGTCGCTCACGAGCCTGCGCCGACCCCGGAGTTCCTGACGGCGCGGCGCGGCGTCTCGGTGGTCATGGTCGTCTACATGACCGGCCCGGCCATCGAGGAAAGCGTCGAGCGGGTGCTGAACGACCCGTTGGTCGACGAGTTCGTCATCGTCGACAACGGCTCGACCGGGCCGGAAGCGGCGCATCTGCGCAGTCTGGCGGAACGCGACAAGCGGGTTGTGTTGCTCTCCGGGCACGGCAACGTCGGCTTCGCGCGCGGCGCCAACCTTGGCGCGCGCACCGCGAGCGGCGACATCCTGGTGTTCCTCAACCCCGACGCCTTCCTGCAGCCGCGCTGCATCGCCGAGCTGGTGCGCGAGATCGAGGGCCGGCCTTCGCCCTGCATCGTCGGCGGCCGGGTGCTGAACACCGACCTGACCGAGCAGCGCGGCGCGCGGCGCGGCGAGATCACCCTGATGAATGCGCTGATGTCACTCAGCCAGCTGGCCGGCAAGACGGCGGCCTGGCGGCGCTATGAGGTGCATTGGGAAGACGAGGCGGTGCCAGACAAGGCGGCCGCCGTGCCGACCATCTCCGGCGCCTGCTTCTGCATGCGCCGCGAGGACTTCGAGGCTGTGAAGGGCTTCGACGAGGGCTATTTCCTGCACGTCGAGGACGTCGACCTCTGCTGGCGGGTGCGCGAGATGGGCGGGCGGGTGCTGTTCCATCCCAAGGCCGAGGTGATCCACCTGGGTCACACGAGCCTCACCAGCCCGATCCGCGTCGAATTCCACAAGGGCGTGGGCCTCGCCCGTTATTTCCGCAAGCGCGCGGTGGGCGTGACCCAGAGCGTCATCGCCTGGCTGATGTCGCCGATCGTGGTCGGCGCGGCGGTGGTGCGCCCGGTCATGTGGCGTTTCCGGGGCCGCGCCGGCTAGCGCCCAAGCGCGGACGGGACGATGGCGCCGCGCATCCTCCGTAGACTGATCGCCGTTGCGCCGCCGGGCGTGCGCCGCATGCTGGCCGGTGCCCTGCTGGATGTCAAAGGCCTGCCGGCGCGCCTGTCCGACCCGAAGCGGCGCGCCGAGCCGTGGGCGTTCGTGCACAACGTCGGCGACGGCGACTTCGTGGCCGTGGGCGCCCAGTTGGTGCGCCACTTGAACGACCACGCGGGCCTGAAGCCCGGTGATCGGGTGCTCGACATCGGCTGCGGCAACGGCCGGGTGGCCGAGCAGCTCTCGCCGCTGCTGGCTGAGGGCGGAGGGACCTATGTCGGCTTCGACCTGTCGCCGGCGGGCATCCGCGCCTGCCGCCGCCGCTTCGCCCGCCAGCCGCACATGACGTTCGAACACCTGGACGTCTGGAACGGCGAGTACAACGCGGCCGGCAAGTTGGCGGAGAGCGAGGTGGTGTTCCCGGCCGCCGACGCCTCCGTCGACCTGGCGTTTGCGACCTCGGTGTTCACCCACATGCGGATGGCCGGGATGCGGCGCTATCTGGCTGAGTCAGCGCGGGTGTTGAAGCCGGGCGGTCGCCTCGCCTTCACCGCCTTTTCGCTGACGCGGGGCCGCGAGGGCTCGGAGACCTTCGCCTTCCAGCCCTTCGACGAGACCTCGATGATCGTCGACCCCCGCTCGCCGGAGCGCGCCATCGGCCACTGGCGCCCGGCGATCGAGGCGGCGGTCGCCGCCGCGGGCCTGAAACTCACCGCCAGCCACAACGGCCTTTGGGCCCCACCCAGCGACTACGACGGCGGCCAGGACCTGTTCGTCGCGGTGAAGGGCTAGCGGCGGGTCACTCGGGAATGTCTACGAAAGGCCCGGGCAGCAGCAGCTGCTTGGCCCGTTGCTCGTCGATCCAGTCGTCGTGGCCACCTTCGATCTTCGCCGCGCGACACCTGCGGTTCGAAAGAAGCTTGGCTCCCTTGAGCGCGGCGACGCCCAGCTCATCCTGCGGATTGTGGTGTCCGTCCTTACCGAAGCCGGTCCTGACCATTCGCGAATAGATTATGTAGGTCACGCCGGCGTTCTCGAAGGACACCTGGGTCTCGCCACCTCCCGAATAGCCGGTCGTCGCCCATTTGAGAGGCGACGGGCCGGCCTGCGGCGCGGCCGGATATGCGAGTTCCACCTTGCCCGGGACGCCATAACGGTACTGCGCCGTTCCTGGGGCGTCCGCCGCGCAGATGGCGAGCTGCTTGGCGCCTACCGCGCATTGGAACAGCGCGACCTCAGGCGGGTGGCAGAGGCTGGGCAGGGCGCGTGTTCGCTCGAGGGTTGGCCGAGACTTGGCTTCAGACGGACCTGGGTTGGCGCAGAACGCCGCAAGGACGAGGAGCAGGAGCGCGGATCTCATGGCTCTCGGTGGTCCTTTGAGTTTGTCTTCCATTCCTATCTGCCGACCTCGGGGGTCGATAGCTCCGCCGGATTTGGGAACACGCCCGCGCGGCTGACCGAGGCGGCCGGGGGCTTGCCGAGGATGGTCGCCATCCACTTCGCCGTGTCGATCAGGGCCGGCAGGTCGTAGCCGGTCTCGAAGCCCGCGCGCTCCAGCATGTAGACCAGGTCTTCCGTGCCGATGTTGCCGGTGGCGTCCGGCGCGAAGGGGCAGCCGCCCAGGCCGCCGCAACTGGCGTCCAGCACGTCGACGCCGGCCTCGATGGAGGCGTAGGCGTTGGCCAGGCCGGTGTTGCGGGTGTCGTGGAAGTGCATGCGCAGGCGCTGGTCCGGGGCGGCCTTCCGTGTGGCCTCGACGCGCTTGCGCACCAGCCAGGGATCGGCGACGCCGATGGTGTCGGCGAGCGCGATCTCGGCCACGCCGGCTTCCGCGGCGGCGCGGACGATGCGGACCACCTGCTCCTCGCTGACCTCGCCGTCGAAGGGGCAGCCGAAAGCCACCGAGATTGTCACGGTGATCGGCGGGCCGCCCTCGGCCTTCTGGCGCGCGGCGATGGCCTGCATGGCGGCGGTCTGCTCGGCGGCCGATGCGCCCTGATTGCGGATGCCGAAGCCGTCGGTGGCGCAGACCACGACGTTGGCCTCGTCGCAGCCGGCGGCGACACAGCGGTCCCAGCCGCGCTCGTTCAGCACCAGCCCGATGCGCGAGCGGCCGGCCGTGTGCGGCAGGGCCTCGGAGATCTCCTCGGCGCCGGCCATCTGGGGCACGCGCTTGGCGTTGACGAAGGAGACGGTCTCCATGCGCCGCGCGCCGGCGGCCTCCAGGCGGCGGATGAACTCCAGCTTCTGATCGACCTCCAGCAGGGCCTTCTCGTTCTGCAGGCCGTCGCGGGGCCCGACCTCGACAATCTCGATGTGGCGGCTCACGGCTGGCCTCCTGTCTCTGGAACGTCTGCTTGCGGCGATCCCGGCGCCGCCTCGTAGACGCGCAGGGTCATCTTCTTGCCGTCCGAATAGTCGAGGCCTTTGACCGTGGCCACCAGATGGGCCCGCGCGTGGTAGGCCGCCAGGGCCTTCTGGAAATTGGCGTCCTCCCGTTGTTCGACCACGGCGGGGCGATGCTCGGAGATCGCCTGGGCGGCGTCGTCGAAACCGGCGAGCTCCGTCGGGGTTCCGAGCGCGAAGACCAGGCTGGGTTCGGCGTAGCCCGCAACGGTGACGGGGGCGTCGGCGATGCCCTGCTCGGGCAGCAGCTGGGCCTTGGCCATCACCCGCTCAACCCGCGACGAAAGCCATAGCGGATTGAGGCGCGGGGCGAGACCGGCGGCCAGGGTGGCGTGGCCGGCGACGCCCAGGGCGAGCGCGGCGACCGCGGCCTTTGGCGGCGCCTGACGGATCAGCATGTAGCCGCCGACCAGGCCCGCACTGGCGAGGAACAGCGCCGCCGGAATCGCGGCGACCAGGTCCGAGGCGTCGCCATAGGCCTTGACCAGATAGAAGGCGCCGCCCGCCAGCAGGACGCCGAACAGGCCCGCCAGGACCGCACCGCTCCAGCGCGCGCCCTTGCCGATCGGCGCCACCAGGGCCGCGGCCGCCAGCCAAGCCACCGCGCCATAGGCCGGCAGGGTGTAGTGGACGAGCTTGGTCGGTAGGGCCTCGAACACCAGCCAGGTAGGGATCAGCCAACATAACGCGAACCGCACGCCGGGCTCCCCGCGACGCTTCCAGGCCACGACCGCCGCGGCCGGCAGCAGCAAGGTCATGGGGAACATCAGGATCGGCGAGAGCAGGGTGTGATAGCCGGGCGGCGCGCCATGGGTCTCCTGCCCGCCGGCCAGCTTAGGCGCCAGGTCGCCACCCAGGGCCGCGCTCCAGAACCCGCCGTCGGTGGCCACCGTCACCGCCCAGGCCCAGGGCCCGCAGATGGCGACCAGGATGATCAGACCCCAGATCCATTTGAGGCGGCCCAGCCAGGCCGCCCGCCGCTCGCTGAGGCAAAGGGCGACGATGGTCAGCCCCGCCACCATCGGCCCTACGGGACCCTTCACCAGGGTCGCGACCGAGACGCCGATCCAGAAGAGCAGCCAGGCGCGCCTGCCGGCCGGCGGTCCCTCCCGGGCCTCCGCGTAGATCCGCCCGAGCGCAGCCAGCGCCAGGGTGGTGAAGCCGCACAGCGTCGCGTCGGTCTTGGCGATCAGCGCCTCGGTCGACAGCATGAAGGTCGCGCCGAGCATCGCCCCGGCCAGAAGGCCCGCCGGCGCGCCGAAGAAGGCCGAGGCGCCCCAGGCGCAGGCGGCGGCGGCCAGCATGGCGCCCAGCAGGCTCGGGATGCGGTAGGCCCAGATCTCGCGATCTTCCGGGTTGGAGAAGACGGCGACGCTGGCCGCCTGCAGCCAGTGGATGCCCACCGGCTTCTTGAACCGGGGCTCCTCCTGGTAGCGGATGACCGTGAAGTCGCGGCTCTCCAGCATCTGGGCGGTGGCCTGGGCGAATCGGGATTCGTCGCGGTCCAGCGGCGGCACGGCGATCAGGCCGGGCAGGCCGGCCAGGAACGCGATCAAAGCCGCAAGCGCCGGCCCCCGCCAGCCGCGGCTCAGCCGCGCCAGTTCACCCTCAAGCGTCATGTCGGCGGTGCCTAAAGCGTCACAGGCGAAACTGATATCAGTTTCGTCGCCCGTGACGCTTTGACTTTTGCTGGTCGAGCCTTCTTCTCCATCTCGAAGTCGAGATGGGAAGGCTCTCGGACGATCCTTTCCAACGCCCGCTTTTCCGGTAAGGGAGGCAGCGATGGCTCGCACTCCTGCCGCTTCCCCGCCCGAGGTCTCCGTGGTCGTGCCCGTCTTTGACGAGGAGGGCGCCGCGCCCGCGCTCGCCCGCGAGATCGCCGCGGCCTTCAAGGGCCGCAACTACGAGATGATCTTCGTGGACGACGCCAGCCGCGACGGCACGCGCGAGGCGCTGAAGGTGCTGAGCGGCGAGATCCCGCAGCTGCGCGTCCTGAGCCACGCCAAGAACTCCGGCCAGAGCCGCGCGATTCGTTCCGGCATCCTGGCTGCGCGCGGGGCGGTGATCGTCACCCTCGACGGCGACGGCCAGAACGACCCGGCGGATGGGCCCGGGCTGGTCGACGCCCTGTCGGCCGGGCCGCCGGAGCTGGCCCTGGTGGGCGGTGAGCGGGTGAAGCGCCAGGACAGCGCGGCGAAGAAGGTTGCGTCGCGGATCGGCAACGGGGTTCGGAAACGGCTGCTCAACGATACGGCCAACGACACCGGCTGCGGCTTGAAGGCCTTCCGCCGCGAGGCGTTCCTGCGGCTCCCCTACTTCGACCACATCCACCGCTATCTGCCGGCGCTCATGCAGCGGGAGGGCTACCAGACGGCCTTCCGGCCGGTGAACCACCGACACCGCCAGACAGGCGCGTCGAAGTACACCAACCTCGGCCGGCTCTGGGCGTCGCTGTCGGACCTGTTCGGGGTCATCTGGCTGCAGTCACGAGCCCGCAACCCGGGCGGCGTGGACGAGATTTGAAATCCCCTCCCTTAATGGGGACGGTGGTGACCCCGGACTTGATCCGGGGGAGACGGGTGAGGCTGTGTGGGCCGAAGTTCCGAGTCCGCGCTTGGACGCGACTTCCCCACCCTGCCGGCTTCGCCGTCTGTCCGTCCCCATTAAGGGAGGGAAGGCTAGGTCAGGGCCGAGAGGATCAGCGCGACGACGGCCACGTCGACGAGGCGGTAGACGGCTTGCAGCATGACGGGGCCCCGTGATCGGAATCGCCAACACGGTTAAGCAAGACGGGCGCCACTCGCCGCGGAGCGCTCCAAGAAACGACATGGCCCTGTTCTTCGACGCCGACTGGTTCGACGCCCGCCTCGCGGCGCGGGGGCTTTCGCGCGACGTATTGGCCGCCGCCGCGGGGATGAGCGCCGAGGACCTGGCCCTGGTCTTCAAGGACCAACGAGAGCTTTCCGCCGCCGAGGTGGCGGTCTTTGCCGAGCTGTTGGGCGAAGGCGCGGCAGAAGTCGCCGCCCACGCGGGGATATCGACGCCGATTCCGGGGTGGGACGACGCGGCCGTGCGGATCGCAGCGCTCGAACGGCGGGTGGCGATCTTGGAAGCAGAGATTGTACGCCTGAGGGCGCGCTAGATCTCGGTGCGTGCGGCGCGGCCCTTGGGCGCGCGGCGGTCATAGGACCCAGACCATTCCGTGTGGTTGTAGCTGCCAGCGGCCCGGCCGTGGATATCATAGCCGGCGCGCAGACCGCGACGTTCGCCGAGCATCTGGGCGTCGATGGCCGAGGCGCCGCCGATGCGGGTTGCGCCGGAGGAGATGGTGCGCGGCGGGCTGACCGGGACCGGCAACAGGCTGCCCTCGGCCTCCTGCGTCAAATCGGCACGGTCTGTCCCGTTTTCCGCCTTGCCGTTGCGGTTGGCCCCTGAGGCCCTGCGGAGAGGATCGATGTACATGGTCATCTTGCGACTATCTGTGCAGGACTCGGGCCAACCGGCGCCGCGACGTTAACGCTTGCCGGCCAGCTTCTCAATCTGAGCCTGCATGTCCTCCATCTGTTTGCGCAGCGCCACCAGGGCCTCGTCGGCGGCGGGCGTGGCCGGAGGCGGCGCCGGTTCGGCCTTGGGCGCGGGCGCCGGTTCCTCGGCGCGCGGGGCGTAGGCGAAGGGCGAGAACATCTTCATCGCCCGATCGAAGAGCGCGAGGTTCTGGCGCACCTGCTCGTCGAACACGCCGACGCCGGGCGCGGCCGAGCCGAGCGCCGAGAACTGGGTGCGCATTCGCTCCTGCTGCTGAGTGAAGCTGGCGAGCGAGAGTTCTAGGTAGGACGGCAGGAACGCCTGCATGGAGTTGCCGTAGAAGCCGATCAGCTGGCGCAGGAACTGGATGGGCAGCAGGCTCTGGCCCTGGCTCTCTTCCTCGAAGATGATCTGGGTCAGGACCGAACGGGTGATGTCCTCGTTGGTCTTGGCGTCATAGACCACGAAATCGACGTTCTTCTTCACCATCTCCGAGAGGTGTTCGAGGGTGACGTAGCTGGAAGAGGCGGTGTTGTAGAGCCGCCGGTTGGCGTACTTCTTGATGACGACGCGCTCGCCCGGGGCGGCTGTCCCTTCAGTGTCGGCCATCCCAAATCCTTGTTCGGGGTCCGCGAACCTCCGCGAACCGCTGTTTCGGCGCCGCAGTATCGCGGATGCGAGCAGAATGGCAATCGGCGCTAAATCACGCGCGGGGTTGCGGAAATGTCGTGCGCTCCCAATAGATGATGAAGGGCCGTCCCTTCGAAGGTCGAGGAATACGCGTCATGACCGACATCGTCATCGTCTCCGCCGCCCGCACGCCGGTGGGCTCGTTCAACGGGGCGCTCTCCAGCCTGCCCGCCCACGAACTCGGCAAGATCGCCATCCTGGCCGCGATCGAACGCGCCGGGATCAAGGCCGCCGATGTCGATGAAGTGGTGATGGGACAGGTGCTGCAGGCCGGCGCCGGCCAGGGTCCGGCCCGGCAGGCCAGCGTCAACGCCGGTATCCCGGTGGAAAGCCCCGCCTGGAGCCTGAACCAGCTTTGCGGCTCGGGTCTGCGCGCCGTGGCGCTGGGCGCCCAGCAGATCATGGACGGCTCGGCCGACATCGTGATTGCCGGTGGCCAGGAGAGCATGAGCCAGGCTCCCCACGCCCAGAACCTGCGGACCGGCCAGAAGATGGGCGATCTGGCCCTGGTCGACACCATGATCAAGGACGGGCTCTGGGACGCCTTCCACGGCTACCACATGGGCCAGACGGCAGAGAACATCGCCAACCGCTGGCAGATCACCCGCGAGGACCAGGACCGGTTCGCCGTCGGCTCGCAGAACAAGGCCGAGGCCGCCCAGAAGGCCGGCAGGTTCGCCGGCGAGATCGCGCCCGTCACCATCAAGGGCCGCAAGGGCGACACCGTCGTCGATCAGGACGAATACATCCGCCATGGCGCGACGCTGGAAGCCATGGCCGCCCTGAAGCCGGCCTTCAGCAAGGAGGGCTCGGTCACGGCGGCCAATGCGTCCGGCCTCAACGACGGCGCCGCGGCCCTGGTGCTGATGACCGCCGACGAGGCCAAGAAGCGCGGTCTGAAGCCACTGGCGCGCATCGCGTCCTGGGCCAACGCGGGCGTCGATCCGGAGATCATGGGCACGGGCCCGATCCCCGCCAGCCGCAAGGCCCTGGAGCGGGCCGGCTGGTCGGTGGGCGACCTCGACCTGATCGAGAGCAACGAGGCGTTCGCGGCGCAGTCGATCTGCGTGGTGCGCGACCTGGGCCTCGACCCGGCGAAGGTCAACGTCAACGGCGGGGCCATCGCCATCGGCCACCCGATCGGCGCGTCCGGCGCGCGGATCCTGACCACCCTGCTGCACGAGATGAACCGCACGGACGCAACCAAAGGCCTCGCCACGCTCTGCGTCGGCGGCGGCATGGGCGTGGCCATGTGCGTCGAGAAAGTCTGATCTGAGCGGCGGATCAACCGCCGCCCGTCGATAGGGAGAACGAACGCATGGCCAGGGTGGCGCTGGTCACGGGTGGAACCCGTGGCATCGGGCGGGCGATCGTCGAGCGGCTGACCGCCGACGGGATCAAGGTCGCCGCGGGCTACTCCGGCAACGACGCGGCGGCCGAGGCCCTGAAGCGCGAGACCGGCGCGATGATCATCAAAGGCAACGTCGGCAACTTCGCCGACTGCCAGCGCGCCGCGCAGGCCGTCGAAGCCGAACTCGGCCCCATCGACATCCTGGTGAACAACGCCGGCATCACCCGCGACGGTGTTTTCCACAAGATGACCCACGAGCAGTGGAGCGAGGTCATCGTGGTGAACATGGACTCGCTGTTCAACATGACCCGGCAGGTGATCGAGGGCATGCGCGAACGCGGGTGGGGCCGGATCATCAACATCTCTTCGATCAACGGCCAGAAGGGCCAGGTCGGCCAGACGAACTATTCCGCCGCCAAGGCCGGCATGATCGGCTTCTCCAAGGCATTGGCGCTGGAGAACGCCAAGAAGGGCGTCACCGTGAACGTCATCGCGCCCGGCTACATCGACACCGAGATGGTGCAGGCTGTGCCGGAAAAGGTGCTGGAGGGCATCATCGGCCAGATCCCGGTGGGACGGCTGGGCCGCGGCGACGAGATCGCCGACATGGTCGCCTTCCTGGCCGGCGAGCGGGCCGGCTATGTGACCGGAACGACACTGTCGCTCAATGGCGGACAGTACCTGGTCGGCTAAACGGCGGCCGTCGGGGGATGGCCTCGCGCCGGTCCAAAAAGCGCCACACGCCCTGGGCATGGCCTTGTCTGTTATGACGGCCAAGCCACGGGCTAAATCAAGGACGCGGTCTGCGGCTTCGGCAGCCAGCCTCGCCATCGCGCTATGCGCGGGGCTGGGCGTGGGCCTCGCCATGGCGCAGCCGGCGCTGGCGGGCCCCTTGGGCAGCCTGAGTGACAGCCTGTTCCACCACGGCCGCGACGGGCGCGACTATTCCGCCCCGCCGGTGGCGCGCTACATCTCCGAGGACGGCGACGTCTTCGTG
>NZ_DATAPY010000040.1:0-9515 GCF_036264965.1 Phenylobacterium sp. | reverse complement strand
CCGGCATCAGCAGGCCCAGGCAGTAGTCCTTCAGAGGCGTCGCCCGGTCGGCGTGGCCCACCACATCGATCAGACTCTCGACATAGGCGCGAATGCCGCTTCACTGTCCTCGGTCCAGGGATCCATGCCCGCTGAGCTCCGCTGCTGGATGAATCACCAGCATAGCAAGCCGGACTGCTTCGCGAATCCCCCACCTTTTGTGACTCAGTAGTACTAGGAGGCCATCAGATCAAGCCGCGCGGCGCTGGGCCGTCTCTGCAGCATCGAAGGGTTCGCGTTCGCTTCGGTCTGGGCCCAATCGCGGGTCATCCGGTTCGCCGCGGTTTCGCCGAGCGGCGCTGGCCGCAGCTCGCCGCCCAGATCCTGGTAGGCCTGTTTCAGGCGCTCCCGGGCCCGGACCTGCGCCTCAGCCTCTGGACCGGCCTGGAGCGCGCCATTCAAGCCCAGCCGCGAATAGCGGAAGACATTGTCCGCGGCGACCGGCGCGGTGAAGCCGTTCAACGTGAACTCGATCGCCGCCTTGGCGGCCTCCCGAACAACCTCCGTCGCGCTTGCCGAGGCGCCGGCGCCGTCCATGTAGTCCTCGACGCGCTTGAGGACGTAGGACTTGCGCTCCACGTCCAGCGCCGCGTGCTCGCTGGCCGTACGCGCGGGATCGGCGAAGACCGAGGTTTCGGCGGGCGCAGGATGCTGCATGACCCGCTCGCGGGAGGCGAACCCCGAATAGGCGGTGTCGAGGCGCACATCGGAAAGTATGGCGATGATCCGGTCGACCTCGGCTTCCTCGGCTCGGCTCGGATTGGCCGGCAGGCGCCCAACGAGGCCCGTGAGCAGCTCTCGCACCGAGGACGTCGAGACCAGCTCGTCCGTGCCCAGATCGGCGCCGCGCCAGCCGGCGTTGAACCGGCTCGCCGACTTCAGCTGCTCGCGGACCTGGGGGAGCAGGCGCGCCGTCGGGGTTCGGCGCGGCTTGAAGGTAAACGTCCCGCCTTTGAGGCGCAGCGTCAGCCGCTCGCCGACCCGCCGCCAGCGCGCGTTCAGCGCCCGGTGGCTGGGCCGGCCCGCAGACCGGGATCGCGATAAGAGCTTGCGGGCAGCCAAGGCTAGGCTTGACCGATCGCCAGGGCGAACAGCGTGTAGTCGTTCGCGGCCGTGGGATCGACCGGCTCCACAGCGATAGTGATCTGGTTGAGCCCAAGCACCAGGTAGTCGTGGTAGTTGATCGAGGTGAAGTCGAGATTTCGAAGGTCCAGAGCCGAGACGTTTTTCTGGGCCCCCTGGCCTTCCTGCGCGTCGATGTAAATGACATCGCTGGAGACGCCGTTTACGGCGACCGTCAGCTTCATCGGGCTGCTCTGCGCCCCGATCCAGTGCATGAGGAGCAGGGCATAGGGCGTGGCGCTATCCAGGATCTTGAACTCAACGGTGAGCGAGACCGGCGCGCTGAAGGTGGTGTTCAGGCCCGGACCGAAACCCTGGCCGGTGACCTCGAGATTGTTCGCCGCAGAGACGATCTTGAAGCTGCTGCTGGCGTCGGGGCCATAGGTGAAGCGGTCGGAGGCGAAGCCGATCGCCGCGCCATTGCCCGCGCTGGCGTCGGCGATGCGGTCTAGTCCGTAGGTGCTGAGGTCCAAGTCCTTGACGCTAAACTGCGATGTCGCCGCCGAGATAGGGGCCTGCAGGGTCGCTAGGATCTTGTCGCCGTTCAAGCTGTGGCTTGCGGTGTAGTAGCTGGTGTTGTGGGTCACCGTGACGGTTTCCGACTCCGTCACCCCTTGCGGAAATTCGATCAGCCAGCCGGCCTTCATGGTGAAATCCGCGCCGAAGAGTGAGATTTGGCTCGGCGGCAGGACCAGGTTGGTGGTGGCCCCGCTGGTCGGGTCGGTGAAGCTGTCGAGCAGCCGGCCCTGCACAAAGGATGGCAGCTCGATCGAGGACGAGTCGCTGGTGTAGTTGTACTGCAGGACGTCCCAGGGATAGGTCTGGCCCCAGACCCAAGTTGAGGACATGTCGTTCACATCGGCGTAGCCGTAGGAACTCCAGTCCTTGACGCTCATCGTCTCCGAAGACGCCGCACTTGAGTTTCGGCTCGTGTCCGACCCATGAGCGCTGGATTTGAAGGAGCCGGACTCCCAGCCGTGCTGGTACTCCAGGCTGATATTGCCCATGGGCATCTCGCCGAAGAACCCTCCGGAAACCGACACACCGAAGGTGTTGGTTTGCGAGGTGTTGGACCCGCTGGAATGCTGGACGTTCTGCGCGGCGGCCTGACCCGCCTGGGCGCTGGTCGAGGTGGAGACGGCGGCGTTCAAAATTCGCGGGAAGATCTCGCGCAGCAGCACCGTGCCGCCGTTATTCACCGTAAGGCCGATCGTGTTGACGATGGCGGCCGGGTAGTCGCTGAAGGCGTCGACGGACGACGGGCCGACCGCATAGGCCGAAGCGTTCGGAATGATGACCCGGTGTCGGCAGACCAGGGTGTAGCCCAAGGTCACGCCGAGGTTTCGCACATCGCGATAGCGCTGAATTTCGTAGCGGATCACCGAGGTGCCGAAGTTGTTTCCGGCTGGCCCCAGCGGGGTGCTGGTCTCGAAGACGTAGAGGTCGTTGGGGTCAATCATGCTGGGCCTTCCGAAAGGTTTGAGAGGTCGCCCGGCGCCTGGGCCGGCGAAGATGGGTCCCCGTCGAAACACAGGTGAATCTGCGGCCCGTCACGGCCGCGCCCCGGCGTGCCGGCCGCGCCATGGACGCCAGGCGCGCCGGCTGGGGCATGGGCCTCGGAACCTCGCTCGTGGCATCGCCCGTGTGGGCCGCCCGCGCCGCCCCGGCCGCCAGCGCCCCCCGCCCCGCCGTCGCCGCCGAGACTGCGGCGCGACTCGCAGCCGATGATCTCCGCGGCGGACCCGGGCGCTTCGATGAAGATATGCGAGGCTAGGCCCCCGTTGCCGCCGCGGCCGCCATCGCCACCGGCGCCGCCATCGCCGCCGCGGCCCCCCGCGCCGCCGCGAATGAAGCCCGCAAAGCCGTCGAGACCGCCGGCCCCGCCGCCGCCGGCCCCACCGTCGCCGCCGCGTCCGCCCGGCTCGCCCAGATGTCCGGGTCCAGCTTGGCCCGAGACGAGCAGACCGCTCCGGCCGAAGCCCTTGAGCGCGCCGAACCGAAGGTCGGCCAGCATGGCCATGCCCCCGTTCTGGCCATTGTCGCCATGGCCGCCCGCCGAGCCCGGGCAGCCGGGCTCCCCGTCGAAGGCCTGCGAGACGACGTCCAGCAGCGCGCCAAAGGGGGTAGCCTGCAGGCGCGTGGCCTGGCTGTCCTGGCCCAGCGCGCCATCGACGCCCGCTTGGCCGGGTTCAGCGGGGCCTGGCCGATAGAGGCTGTAGGCGGGATGGCGGGTGCCGCGGATGCGCACCTCGAACGGCGGATCCGAAGCTGCGCCGTCGAACTCAACGACCCCGCAGTCCAGGGTGAAGATATTGCCGCGCACCTCGATGGCCGAGCCGGGCCCCACGCACAGCCGGTCGACCTTGACCAGCAGATAGAGCTCCTCGCGCAGGTTCAGGCCCGGCCACGCTTCGCAAGAGGCTGTGAGATCGAGAACCTCCCCCGCCCCGATGCGCAGGGTCTCGCGCCTCACAACGGTGAGGTGCAGGGGAAAGTGGCGGGCGCGCCCTTCAGGATCGCTGTCGACGTACTCGCCCGCCGCGAAGACGTACTCCTCCCCACGGTCGTGCATGCCCAGCCTGAGCTTCGTGCGCGCCCCGTTGGGGAGGTTCCCAGCGAAGCCTTGGCTGCGCCGGCGGCGTACGGCCTCGCTCGCCGGCCCGAGCAAGCGGCGCGCGTCTTGGATGGTCGGCACGCGCACAGTGTGGACGCCCGCCGGCCAATCCGCCCCAGGGCGCGGAAGGTCGAGCGGCCAGGCGAAATGTCCCGCGCTGCGCCCGGCCGGAAACGCCGGAGCGAGGCTGTCGCCGAGCACGACGTCTGGGTTCTCCACGGTCCGATCCTAGGTCCAGCTGGGCGTGATGGTGCTGGGCGCTCCGGTGTTTGACCCGGCGAGCCCGAGCGTTCCCGGATTGCCGCCCGCGCCGGCCGAGCCGGCCTGTCCATCCGACTGGCCCTTGCCGCCGGACCCGCCGCCCGCGCCGGCGCCGGCGGCGCCGCCCTGTCCCGGCGGCCCTCCCGCGCCGGGCGCCGCGGGGGTCGCGGTCAAGGTGAGATTTTGCTTCTGGGCCGCCGGAAAGTGGATGGCTCCGGGGTAGCCGTTCGTGCCGTTTCCACCGGTTCCGCCCTGGCCGCCATTGCCGCCATTGCCGCCGCTGCCGCCGTTGCCGCCGTCGGTTCCCTCGCACCCGGAATCGCAGCCGCTGCCGCCGTAGCCGCCCATTTGGCCCGCGCCGCCCGTGCCGCCCGTACCGCCTTGGCCGCCGACGCCGGACTGGGTGGCGACGATCAGGCCGCTGGTTGAGGAAGCATCGAAGGCGCCGATCATCATCGTCGCGGTCAGTGACGCGAGGCCGGGATTGCCCAGGCCGCCCGTGCCGCCGGCCAACCCGGCGGCCCCATCCGTGCCCGTGCCGCCATCGCCCGCGCCAATGCAGTTTCCGCCGCTCGGCGGGCTGGCGTTATGACCGTTTGTCGCCTGCCCAGCGGTGGAGGTGCCGGTTGTCCCTATCGGGCCCTGGGCCCCTGGCGCGCCCATGACACCGATGTGGTAGGGATTGGCCCCACCGGCGACGATGACCAGGTTGTCGCAGGCCAAGTTCATCGTGGTGTTCTCCACGGTGAGCGAGCCGCCATCGAATGTCAGGGTTCCCCAGTTCTGGGTGTAGATCCCAGCGCTCGGGCCGATGACCTCGTCGGTGCTGAAGGTGTAGTCGGCGGCCGAGACCGCCTGGACTCGCATCGGCAACAGCCGCTCTTTTGCGAAGGCCTCATCGTCAGGCAGCAGCGGGCCTTCGCCATAGACGTAGTCGAGCAGCCGCAGCAGCGGCGTCGACTCCGTCCCAGGCCCGCCATAGGCGGCCTTCAGGGCCGCCGAATAGGCCGCGGCGCTTTCGGGCGTCTTGCCGGCCGCGAAGATGGCCTTGTACTCGTCGATCGATCCGATGATCAGGATGCTCCTGATAGTTTCGCCCTTCCGAAGCGCCTCTGGATCGTGATGCAGAAGCTTGGCGCGGTCGTAGAATCCCATGGCAACCTCATGTATTGAACGGTAATTTTGGGTACGCATGTGCACATGCTCTCACGTCACAGGATGACGTAAGCCGTCAGACGGAACGCTATACTTCTGCTTATTTGGATCTACGCCGACAACACGTGGTCTCGAGCCACCTATCCTCGGCGCGCCGCACGCCTTCCAGTACTCGTGGGGATCACATCACCTTCGCACGAAGCGCATGTCCTTCGACATGAGCGCCGCGTCGTGGTGTCTTAACCCCCCAGTTGAGACGCTGCGGACGCCTGGTCCGCTCGCTCGCCCCAACGTCACCATTCACCTCACACGGGAAAAAGACAACCCTGGATTCACATCTTTCTCTATGACCACTTATACGAGTCTTGCTGCTCGATCGGAGGGTCCAATGCCCGCACCAGGCGCTCTCCACCAGGCCGTCGATATCGCCTGGTCTGTCGCCGATCTGCTGGCGGGCGTGTTCGAGGGCGAAGTCCGGGTGAGACGCCTGGGCGCCGAGCCGTCCTCGCCGCTGATCATGTCGTTGGATATGACCTACAATCAGGTGCTGTTCACCAACACCGACCCCTCGGGACGCCTCTACGGGCTGGTGACGGCCTGCCAGCCGTCGCAGGGCGCCCTGATATCGAACACCGTCGCCGTACCGCCCCCCGGCGATGTGCCGTTCACGCAATTCCCGAACTTCACCAAGGGATTGCTGACCGCGGCAGTTGTGGACACCTCGCAACCTGCGACCGACGTCGTGCCGCTCATCGGGCTCACCGCGCGAAGCTTCGTCTCCGCGCAGAACGTGGCGCTTGGGCCGCTGTGCCAGTTCACCCTGGACCCGATTAACAGCATGATCGTGCTCACCAACAGCGACCCTGACAACGGCTACTATGGGGAGTTCCGGATCACCACGGCCGTACCGTTCGAGGTCTTCGAGGTCGACGGGCAGGTCCCGCCCGACAGCGCGACCGAGATCCCCTTCCCCGAGTCACGGATCGGCACGGTCTTCGCGCAGCTGGACGTGCAGCTCTGGGGGCCGGTCAGCGCTGCGCAGATCATCGCGAGCGCGCTCGGCGCTCAGCAGCCCTGATCGCGCCTCGTGGATCCGAAACCTGACCTGGCCGCCGGGCGGACGGCGCGCCAAACCCTAGGCCGCGCCGCGGCCGAACGGCCGCCACAGGTTCAAGGCCGAGAAGTGGGCGCGGACCCGCTCGGCATCCTCCGCACTGGCGAACCTCACCTCCACCCGCTCGCCTAGCCCCTGGCAGGCCCAGAGCCCCCGGCAATTCAACGTCAGCCATTCGGTGACGATGGTGTTTGGCGTGTAGCCGGCCGGCGCGGTCGCGGGCTTGAGGATCCAGCCGCGCTCCGGCCAGCCGGCTCGCGACGCTTCGGGAAAGCGCACCCGCATCGGTCAGGTCTTGGGAATCGCCGAACTCATGATCGCGAGTGCAGCAGCAGATCGGCGCCGTCGCAAGCCGCGCGGCGTGGTCCGCGATCAGACGCTAGGCTTGGACGAGATCCACGAGGTGGCCGGCCGGATCTCGCACGGTCGCGCGATAGCCCCAATCCGAGCGGCGCGGCGCCGTCACAAGCTGGCCAAACGAGCGCTCCGCGGACCGGCAAGCGGTCTCAAGGTCCTCGACAGAGAACCCAAGGCGCACGCCTGTCGTCGGCTCCTGTCCCTCATTCAAGGGATAGATCTCGAGCACACCGGCCCCAACCTCTGCTGAGACATGCTTGGGACCTCGCCCATGCTGCTCATCTCGGAACTCTAATCCGAGCGCCGAGTAAAAGGCGGCCAGCCGCTTGGGCTCGCGTGCGCGCAAGACGAGATGACTAAGCAACATGATCCGCCACCCTTCGACTTCGATCGGCATGAGCGGGCGATAGGGGCGCCTCGAAACTGGGGAACCTTACGCGCAGCTCAAGGACGCCCCCCATGGCGGCGACGTAGTCGCGAAGGGTGCTGAGCTTCCAATCATCGCGCTTCTCAAGCCGCGAAACGCCCGCCTGATCCATCCCCAAAGAGGCGGCTATGGCGGTCTGGCTCTCACCCACGAGATGCCGCACGTCTCGCAATCCAAGCGGCGGACGCGCGGCAGTCTTCTTCCAGCTGGCGGCCAACTGAAGAAGCCTGAGACTCGCCTGTTGTGGCTCCCGGAAAAGCTCGTCAGGCCGGTCTCCGATCCCGACATCGTCCTCTCTTGTGAAGAGCCCAAATCCTCGCGCCTTCGACCAGGAGACGCTCGCCGACATGCCGTCGAGATCGAAATCCAGCCACCATTCGCCGGCGGGATCGGCAGGCCGGTCGACCTCCACGCCTACGACGATCTCGGAGCGAAGGACGTGGAGAAGCTCGAAGATGGCCTCTGGCAGGGTCAGGGTCATAGGCTTGCGCCGTTGCGGCCGGTCTTGCTGAGTAGGCATGACTTTCCTTTCACGAGCTCGATGCGGAACGCGCCGTGGTCGGCGATGAGGATGTTGTGGCCCCGGGAGCGGTAGCGGCGGACATCTGGCCGGCCGTCGACCTCGCGCCGGGCGTCCTCGCGCGGCGGGTACATCCGGCCGTCATCCATCGGATAGTCCGGATTAAAGGCGACGCCTGAGAGTTCATCCTCGACTGTATTCAGGGTGTCGCAGATCAGAGCCAGGGCCTCGTCGGCCGTCTCGCACGGCTCAGCCGCCGCCAGGCGGCGGAGGAGTTCATCGATGCGGTCCTGGCGGGTCACCATGTTATTGATGACATATGTCTTTGACGACATGGATGCAAGACCCTCGGCGTTCGCCGACGGGCGCCTAGTACTACTGCGTCATAAATGACCCCGTTGCCGTCCCTCCATGGGCCGCGCGCAGCAAGGACATCGCTGCAGGGTCTGACTGAGAGCGAAGGTCAAGCGACGCCTAATGGTGGCGATCGAGTTGGGCACGTGGCGCTCTGGCCGGATCGGGGGATCCGCGGGGTCGATAACCTGCGGGAAGGCCAGGCGCCTGGCCTGACGCGGTGCGAGGCGCAGCTGAAGGGGGGAAAGTCTCCCGGAGGGAGACCATGAATCCGTAGGCGGCGATGCAGAGACTGGCGTGGTGATGGAAGCCTCGCCACCCGCGGCCTTCGTAGTGGCCGAGGCCCAGTTCCTGCTTGAGATCCTGGTAGTCGCGCTCGATGCGCCAGCGCAATTTGGCGGTGTCGACGAGGGTTTCGATCGCGGTGTCGGCCGGCAAGGTGGAGAGCCAGTACTTGGTCGGCTCGGGCTCGCCCTTGGGCCACTCGATCAAGAGCCATTCCTCGGGATGAGGCTCGGTGCGCTTCCAGTCCCGGGAGGCCGGGCGCAGCCGCAGGGCGGTGAAGCGCGACGCCAGCGCGCTGTTGCTCCCTTCGCGCCAACGGACCTCCTGCCAAGCCTGCGGCGGCAGTTCGAGCGCCAGGGCCTTGGCCGAGGTCGCCGGGTGATCGGGGTCGCGCTTCAGCCGCGTGAGCTGGCGGCCTCTGACGCCCTTGAGCTTGGGCTGGGGCGGCGTCGGGCCCTCTGAGGGCTTCCAGACGCTCAGCGTCGGAAGCACGCCGACGACATACGCCAGGCCAAGCTCCGTTGCGCCGGCGCGAAGCGCGCCGTCAGCCCCATAGCCGGCGTCGGCCAGGACGACACCGGGCGTGACCCCCTGGGCCATCGCCCCCCGGATCTGCTCCAGCGCGATCTGCGGCTTGGTCTGGAACACCACCGCGTCCGGGACCTTGGCTTTCTTGCGCCGCTCGGCATCGTCGGCCCAGGCCTGCGGCAGATACAGCCGCCAGGCGATCGGCAAACTGGCCGAGGTGGTGGCCACCGACAGGCTGACGGCGACCTGGCAGTTATCCTGCTTGCCCAACTGCCCGCAGTACTGGCGCGCCACGCCCACCGAGTGGCGGCCCTTCTTGGGAAAGCCGGTGTCGTCGATGATCCAGGCGCGCACCGGCTCCGCTCGCTCGATCACCGGCAGCACCTGATCGCGCACCCGCTGAAGAAGCGCGGTGTCCGACCAAGGCGCCTGGCCGACAAAGTGCAGCAGCGACTGATGCTGCGCCGAGACCCGCGCCGGCGAGGTCACCGCCGCCATGGGCTCGACGCTCTTGCGCTCCCCCGGCATCAGCAGGCCCAGGCAGTAGTCCTTCAGAGGCGTCGCCCGGTCGGCGTGGCCCACCACATCGATCAGACTCTCGACATAGGCCGCGAATGCCGCTTCACTGTCCTCGGTCCAGGGATCCATGCCCGCTGAGCTCCGCTGCTGGATGAATCACCAGCATAGCAAGCCGGACTGCTTCGCGAATCCCCCACCTTTTGTGACTCAGTAGTACTAG